>CAMPIF010000477.1 GCA_946886245.1 Ectopseudomonas composti
TGCTGGTGCTGATCATCTTCGCCTGGACGCCGCCGCACTTCTGGGCCCTGGCCATTCATCGCAAGGCCGAATATGCCAAGGCGGACATCCCCATGCTGCCGGTGACCCATGGCGAGCACTACACCAAGGTGCATATCCTGCTCTACACCCTGGTGATGTTCGCGGTGACCTTGCTGCCCTACGCCATTCACATGAGCGGCCCGCTCTACCTGGCCTGCGCCCTGCTGCTCGGTGGACGCTTCCTGCACTGGGCCTGGGTGCTGTACCGTGACAGCAAACCGCACGCGGCGATCAACACCTTCAAGTACAGTATCTGGTACCTGTTTCTGCTGTTCATCGCTTTACTGGCGGATCACTATCTGTTGCTGAATATCTAGCAGGCCGTTTAAAAACGTTGGCGAGGCAGCCAGCGCAAGGCAAAAGCAGGCGAGGACGCGGAGTTTACGAGTGTAAATGAGCAGTCCGAGCCTGTTTTTAACGCCGCGATGGCAACGCAGGTAGTTTTTCAATGGCTTGCTGAGGGGTTTCATGACGCGTACTCATACCACTGTTTTCGTCCTCGTTGCCATCGTCGCTCTGGTGCTGGGCCTGACCGTCAACAAGGTGCTCAACAGCAAGAGCCAGGGTGACCCGGCCGCACTGCTCGATGCCGGTATCGTGCTGCTACCGCAGAACCGCAGCCTGCCAGCGCTGAGCCTGATCGATCAGGACGGCAAGGAGGTCGTGGTGGATCAGCTCAAGGGTGAATGGAGCCTGCTGTTCTTCGGCTACACCTTCTGTCCGGATATCTGTCCGGCCACCCTCGCCCAGTTGCGCCAACTGCAGACTCAACTGCCCGAAGAAACCCGCGCACGGCTGAAGGTAGTGATGGTCAGCGTCGATCCTCATCGCGATACGCCGGAGCAACTGAGCAAGTACCTGGGCTTCTTCGATGCGGGCTTCAAAGGCCTGACCGGCGAAGAGCAAACCCTGCAGAAGTTCGCCAACTCGGTAAGCATTCCCTACATCCCGGCTGACACCAGCAAGGAAAACTACACCGTCGATCACAGCGGCAACCTGGTGATCATAGGCCCGGATGGCACCCAGCGTGGCTTCATCCGCGCGCCGATCAACAACGCCAAGCTGGCGGCGCAACTGCCGGGGCTGGTTTCGGGTAGCTAAAGGCACGCCCGTGTCTGCGTAGGGTGGATGACGCTCTTTTCATCCACCGCAGTGCGCGCCATGGTGGATCGATGAAGCGTGATCCACCCTACAAGGCGAATGGCAGGGGCAGCTTGACCTGCTGACGCTGCGCCAGGCGCCGCTGGAATTCGGCCGGATCATGAATCAGCACTTCCTGCCCGGCGAACGACTCGGCGGCGATCAGGCGCGATAACCAGAAACGCACGCAGGCCACGCGCAACATGGCCGGCCACAGCTGTGCCTCGGCAGCGGTGAAGGGGCGCAGCGCCGCATAGGCGCCGAGCAGCGCACGGGCGCGAGCGCCGTCGAGGCTGCCGTCTTCGTGTGAGCACCAGTCGTTCAGGGCGATTGCCAGGTCGTAGAGCATCGGCCCGGAGCAGGCGTTGTAGAAGTCGATTACCCCGGCCAGGTGGTTGCCGTCGAACAGCACGTTGTCGCGGAACAGATCGGCATGCAGGTTCGCCCTCGGCAAAGCCAGGATGAGCGGCTTCAGCTCGGCAATCTCGGCCAGCGCATCACGCAGCAGCGGCAATGCCTGTTCATCGAGCTTCAGCGCCTGGCTCGGGCCTTCGGCGAGCATCCAGTCCAGGCCACGGTCGCTGCGCCGCTCGATGGGCGCATCACGCGTGGCCAGGTGAATCCGCGCCAGCAGGCTACCCACTTCCTGACAGTGATGGGCGTTGGCCTCGCGCACATGCTTGCCGGACAGCCGTGGCTGCAGCAGCGCCGGTTTCTCCGCCAGGCTGCGCAGCGCCTCGCCATCCTGCGTGCGCAGGGCGTAGGGTACCGGCAGGCCGGCATCGTGCAGCACATCGAGTAATTCGATGAAGAACGGCAGGTCGGCCACTGGCCCGCGTTCGACCAGGGTCAGAACGTACTCACCCTGCTCCAGGCTGACGAAGAAGTTGCTGTTTTCGCTGCCCGCAGCAATGCCCTGGAAATCACGCAACCGACCAAGCCCGTAGGGCGCCAGGAAGACTTCGAGCTCATGACGCTCCAGGGGGGTGAATACCGACATATCAGACCTTAATCACTTACCAGCTAAAGATTTCCCAGGACGGGATCAGCATGTCCGGGTCGTCCGAACGTACGAAGTTACCGTCGCTGCCATCGGCGCGAACGAGGAAGTAGGGTTTACCGTTCTTGGGAATTACCTTGATGGCGTAGAGAAAGCCATTGACCCGGTATTCCTGAATGGTGCGGTCGCCGTCCTGGCGGATGGTCACGTCCGGATCGGCGGAAACCGGATCCTCGGCGTGAGCGGCAAGGGGCGTGCAGGCCAGCAGGCCGACCAGCAAAAGGCGTTTGACTGTACCCATGGTAACCTTGCTCCTTGTATTCAATGATGCAGCCATTCTACCGCTGCACCCGCCGAAAAGGTTGATTCCGCGCATGAGCCAAGCCCCCCTCGTTCTGGTCGACGGTTCCTCGTACCTGTACCGCGCCTTCCACGCCCTGCCGCCGCTGACCACTTCCAAGGGCATGCCCACCGGAGCGGTAAAAGGCGTACTGAACATGCTCAAGAGCCTGCGCAAGCAGTACCCGAACAGCCCCTTCGCCGTGGTCTTCGACGCCAAGGGCGGTACCTTCCGCGACGAGCTGTTCGCCGAGTACAAGGCCAATCGCCCCTCCATGCCGGACGAGCTGCGTGTTCAGGTCGAGCCGCTGCATGCCAGCGTGCGTGCCCTGGGCCTGCCGCTGCTGTGCGTCGAAGGCGTGGAGGCCGATGACGTGATCGGCACCCTGGCCCGCCAGGCGGCCGGGGAAAAGCGCGACGTGGTCATCTCCACCGGCGACAAGGACATGGCGCAGCTGGTCTGCCCGCACGTTACGCTGGTCAATACCATGACTGGAAGCGTCTACGACGAAGGTGGCGTAAAGGAGAAATTCGGTGTCGGCCCTGAGCTGATCATCGACTACCTGGCGCTGATGGGCGACAAGGTCGACAACATTCCGGGTGTGCCCGGCGTCGGTGAGAAGACTGCTCTCGGCCTGCTGGTCGGCATCGGCGGTGGTCTCGACGTGCTCTACGCCAACCTCGACAAGGTGCCCGAGCTGCCGATCCGTGGCGCCAAGGGCCTGCCGGCCAAGCTCGAAGAACACCGCGAGATGGCCTACCTGTCCTACCAACTGGCGACCATCAAGACCGATGTACCGCTGAACATCGAAATCGACGCGCTACATCCGGGCGAGCCGGATCAGGCCGCGCTGGTGCAGCTTTACGGCGAACTGGAGTTCAAGAACTGGCTGGACGACCTGCTCCGTCAGAACAAGTCACTGGCCGCCAAGGCTGCTGCGCCGGCCGGCGATCTGTTCGCCGAACCCGCTGGAGAAACCGTCGAAGCAGCCGCCGAACCAACGCCGCCGAGCGCCGGTGATTACCAGCTGGTGCTGGAGCAGGCGCAGTTCGATGCCTGGCTGAAGAAACTGCAACAGGCCGAGCTGATCGCCTTCGACAGCGAAACCACCAGCATCGACGCCCAGCAGGCACAACTGGTCGGCCTGTCCTTCGCGGTCAAGGCCGG
>CAMPIF010000478.1 GCA_946886245.1 Ectopseudomonas composti
CAACACCTTCATGCTGGCCTACCAGCGACTGAGCGGTGACACCAAGTTCATGCGCATCGACGGTGCCAGTGGCGGCACCCTGGTCAACGACGGCTTCACCAACAGCTACGACAACCCTGAGGAGCGCTCCTGGCAGGTTCGCCACGACTACAACTTCGCCGGCCTCGGCATCCCGGGCCTGACCCTGATGAACCGCTACGTCAGCGGCTCCAACATCCACACCGGCGGCCGTACCGATGCCGAAGAGTGGGGTCGTGAATCCGAGCTGGCCTACACCATTCAGGAAGGCACGATGAAGAACCTGAGCATCCGCTGGCGTAACTCCGATGTGCGCCGAGACGTGGGCCAGGATCTGCACGAGAACCGTCTGATCATCAACTACCCGCTGTCGATTCTGTAAGCATCACGCGCCATCGCTGCACAAGTGACTCCTAGTGTTACGGCACGTTCAGCCCGTCCTCGTGACGGGCTTTTTTTTGATGTGCAACTGTTCGAGGAAGTACCCCCATGCGCTGGATTATCGAACGTAGCGCCGACCTCAAGGTCGGGCACAAACTCCTGCTGGGCTTCTCACTGGTCATGCTGCTGACCCTGGCAGTCGCCCTGGGTGGCTGGCGCACAGCCAGCGAGATTCTCGGGCATGCCGCCCAGTCGCTCCAGGTGGCGGACCTCAAGCAACGGATCCTGCAACTGCGCTTGCAGGAGAAGGATTATCTGCTGGCGCCGCTGGCTGGTCATGAAGCAGGCATCACCGAGCACCATGCGCGCATCGCCGCACAGCTGGCTGACTTGCCCACCGACGCCGAGCAACTCCAGCTGTTGCAGCACGGCAACGACGCCTACCTGCAGCAATTCGCTCAACTGCGCGCGGCGCAGTCTCAGGCAAGCACCGCGCAGACCGGCATGGCGATTCGCGCCGATGAAGCGCTGATCCAGTTCGAGGTGATCACCCAGGACCAGTTCAACCTGATTCGCGATCGATTGTACGATGGCGAAACGGGCACGCAGAGCAGCGTCGACCAGGCCGAAGCAGCGGCGCGCCTGAGCCACACCCTGTTGCAGCTGCGCCTGGCGGAAAGCCAGTTCATCCGCAGCGCTGACAAGGTCGATGCCGATCTCTGGCAAACGCGCTTCGCCAGCATGACCGAGGCAGCTCAGCAACTGCGCGCGCAACTCGCGGCCCTGCAGCAGGCATCCCTGGACGAGGCCCTGCGCGCCCTCGACAGCTATCGCGAATCCTTCGAGCACTATCGCCATAGTCGCGAGGCCGAGCAGCGCAGTCGCAGCCAATTGGCCGACCTGGCGCAAGGCATGCTGCAGCATGGCAACGACCTGCAGCAGCACCAGCAACGCGCCATGCAAGCAGGCAACCGCACCTCTCTGCAAACCCTTGCCCTGCTCACCACTGCAGCGCTGCTACTGGCTCTGCTCGCCAGCTGGCTTATCCGCCGCCTGGTCGTCGGGCCGCTGCAGCACTGCCTGCTGCTGGCCCAGCAGGTCGCGGCCGGCAATCTCAGTGGCAGTCGCATTGCCGTGCGGCGTGATGAGGTCGGCCAGCTTCTGGGCGCACTGCAAACCATGCGCGACCACCTGCGCGAATTGATCGAGCAGATCGGTGGCAGCGCGACACAGATTGCCGCGGCGGCAGAGCAACTCTCGGCAGTCAGCGAACAGACCCGCGCGGGTGTGCGCGAGCAGAGCGAAGAGTCCAGCCAGACGGCCTGCGCCATGCAACAGATGGTCACCAGCGTGCAGCAGGTGGCCGGTGATGCCGAGCAGGCATCGCAGGCCGCGCAACAGGCAGAATTGCAGGCCCGTGATGGCGACCGCCAGGTGCATCGGGTAGTCGAGCAGATCGAACGCCTGGCCAGCGAAGTGGCGCATACCGGACAGACGGTTGGCCAGGTACAAGGCGAGAGCCAACGTATCGGCAGTGTGCTGGATGTGATCAAGGCGGTCGCCGAGCAGACCAATCTGCTGGCGCTCAACGCCGCCATCGAGGCCGCACGCGCCGGTGAACAAGGTCGCGGTTTCGCGGTTGTCGCCGATGAAGTGCGCGCCCTGGCGCGCCGTACTCAGGACTCCACCAGCGAGATCGAGGCGCTGATCATCAGCCTGCAGAGCCGCGTACAAACGGCCGTTACCCAGACTCAGGCCAGCCAGACGCTGAGCCAGGACGCGATGAGCAGCGTCAAGCTGGCCGGCCAGAGCCTGACGCGCATCAATCAGGCGGTCGCACTGATCGAGCAGATGAACCAGCAGATCGCCAGCGCGGCCGAACAGCAGAGTGCGGTGGCCCTGGAGATCAACCGCAGCCTGGACAACGTACGCGGCATCGGCGAGCAGAGCGCCAGCGCCACCGAGCAGACCGCGCTATCGAGCGCCGAACTGGCCAGACTGGGCGGTGAATTGCAGCTGCGCATCGGCCGCTTTCGTACCTGAGGCCGAGAACCAGGCCTTGATCATCAAGGCTGCAGGGTGGACAACGCGAAGCTTGTCCACCGCCGCTGCTCACGAGCAAGACGCAATCGCTGCCCTTTCCCGGATTGCATCCGGCCACACCGACAATGACTGACCGCTAACCGCACGACTTCCCGAGCAAATCATCCGACAGTGCTTGGCGCCTCGGCAGTCGCCACATAAAATCCGGAACTACGTTCCAATAAATAACAAATGCGGAGATCTGCCATGGCCAACGCCCCACTCGACTGCGACCTGCTGGTGGTCGGCTCCGGCGCGGCCGGGCTGGCGGCTGCGGTCAGCGCCGCGCACCTGGGCAAACGGGTGATCCTGGTGGAGAAGGACGCCGTGCTGGGCGGCGCGACCGCCTGGTCCGGCGGCTGGCTGTGGGCGCCACGTAACCCGCTGGCCAGACGCGCCGGCATCGTCGAAGACATCGAGCAACCGCGCACCTATCTGCGTAACGAGCTGGGCGAACATTACCGCGCCGAGTTGGTGGACGCCTTTCTGCAGCACTGCCCCGAGATGGTGGCGTTCTTCGAGCAGCACACTGCCCTGCAGTTCGTCGACGGCAACGGCATCCCCGATATGCACGGCAACACGCCTGGTGCCGCCAGCGGTGGCCATCAGGTCATCGCCGCGCCCTACGATGGTCGCGAAGTGCTCGACCTGCTGCCGCGCCTGCGCAAGACCATGCGCGAGACCTCCTTCATGGGCATGCCGATCATGGCCGGCGCCGATCTCGCAGCCTTCCTCAACATGACCCGCTCACCCAAGGCGCTGCTGCACGTGATCCGGCGCTTCACCACCCACCTGTATCACCTGGCCCGCTACGGACGCGCCATGCACCTGGTCAACGGCGTAGCGCTGATCGCACGCCTGGCGCGCTCGGCGCAGGACCTGGGCGTGCAAATGATGGTGTCCACGCCCGCGCAGCGCCTGATCATCGAAGACGGCAACCTATGCGGTGCCATGGTGCTGCACGCCGGTGAGGAAATGACTATCCGCGCCAAAGCGGTGGTGCTGGCTGCCGGTGGTTTTCCCAACGATCCCGAGCGGCGTAAAGCAATGTTCCCGCGCGATGCCAGCGGCCACGACAACCTCGCCCTGCCGCCTGCCAGTTGCTCCGGTGACGGCCTGCGCCTGGGCGAATCAGCGGGCGGCCAGGTGGCCGACGACCTGCGCTCGCCAGTCGCCTGGGCGCCGGTATCGAAGGTGCCCCATGCCGATGGCAGCGTCGGCCAT
>CAMPIF010000479.1 GCA_946886245.1 Ectopseudomonas composti
ATCCAGCACATGCTCGGGAATCTGCTCGTAGGACAGTTTGGCAAGGAATCCAGCCAATGCCTGGGTGTGCTGACTCATCTTGATGCTCTCCAATTCGTCGGGCGGAAAAGCGCGATGCGTCTTCCGTCATGCAGGTGGTACGCGCCCCGATCCACCCTACGTTTACAGTCAGAACGAACGCGGCAGCTCGAGCAGATGCTCGGCCACGTAGCTCAGGATCAGGTTGGTGGAGATCGGCGCCACCTGGTACAGGCGGGTTTCGCGGAACTTGCGCTCGACGTCGTACTCGTTGGCGAAGCCGAAGCCACCGTGGGTCTGCAGGCAGGCGTTGGCCGCCTCCCAGCTGGCCTTGGCCGCCAGATACTTGGCCATGTTGGCGGCAGCCCCGGCATTGCGCCCGGCGTCGTATTCCTCGCAGGCGCGCCAGCGCATCAGGTCGGCGGCCTCGATCTCGATGTGCGCCTCGGCGATGGGGAACTGCACACCCTGGTTCTGCCCGATGGGGCGGCCGAACACCACGCGATCACGGGCGTACTGCGCGGACTTCTCGATGAACCAGCGGCCATCGCCGATGCACTCGGCGGCGATCAGCGTGCGCTCGGCATTGAGGCCGTCGAGGATGTAGCGGAAACCCTTGCCCTCTTCGCCGATCAGGCTGCTGGCGGGAATTTCCAGGTTGTCGAAGAACAGCTCGTTGGTCTCGTGGTTGACCATGTTGGCGATCGGCTGCACGGTCAGGCCGTTGCCGATGGCTTCGCGCAGATCGACCAGGAAGATCGACATGCCCTCGGACTTGCGCTGCACCTCGGCCAGCGGCGTGGTGCGCGCCAGCAGGATCATCAGGTCGGAATGCTGGACGCGCGAGATCCACACCTTCTGGCCGTTGATCACGTACTTGTCGCCCTGGCGCACGGCGGTGGTCTTGATCTTGGTGGTGTCGGTGCCGGTGGTCGGCTCGGTGACGCCCATCGACTGCAGACGCAGTTCGCCGCTGGCCAGCTTGGGCAGGTAGTAGCGCTTCTGCTCCTCGCTGCCGTTACGCAGCAGGGTGAACATGTTGTACATCTGCCCGTGGATGGTGCCGGAGTTGCCACCGCAGTGGTTGACCTCCTCGAGGATCACCGACGCCTCGGCCAGGCCCAGGCCCGAACCGCCGTATTCTTCCGGGATCATCGCCGACAGCCAGCCGGCCTCGGTCATGGCCGTGACGAAGGCTTCCGGGAAGCCTTTCTCCTCATCGATCTTGCGCCAGTATTCGGCGGGAAATTCCGCACAGAGGGCGCGCACGCCTTCGCGGATGGCATTGAGTTCTTCGTTGTTGTAGGCGTTCATCACAGTTCCTCGGTAAGCCGTAGCCCGGATGCAATCCGGAAGCGATTTCCCGGATTGCATCCGGGCTACACAATCAGTCGAATTGCACCTCGGCGCGCTGCGCCAGGCCGGCCTCGTTGCCCGCCCAGAGTTCGGCCAGGCCCTCGCCGCTGATACGCCCACCAACCTCGAACGGCTGCGGCGCAATCAGCGGGCGCAGGCCGCGATAGGCGAAACGGCGCAGGCGCACCTGCGGGTTGGCGCGGCAGAAGGCGCGCAGGTTCAGGGTGGCAGTCAGCGGGCCGTGCACCACCAGGCCGCTGTAGCCTTCGGTTTCGGTGACATAGGGCCAGTCGTAATGGATGCGGTGACCGTTGAAGGTCACTGCGCTGTAGCGAAACAGCAGGGTGCTGGACGGCGTGACCGCCTCGCGCCAGTCACCGGCGACCAGCGGCTCGCCACTGCTGGCCTTGGGCGGGCTGGGCTCGCGGTAGACGATGTCCTGCTCCTCGCGGATGGCCAGTTGGCCGTCCTGCAGGTAGTCGTGCTGCACGGTGACGAACAGCAGCGCGCCGGTGCGGCCATGTTTCTCTTCGATGTGCTTGATGGTCGATACCCGACTGGCTTCGCCACCCACGCGCAGTGGCTGGATGAACTCGATACGGCCGCCGGCCCACATGCGATTGCGGTTGTCGGCCGGCGGCAGGAAGCCACCGCGCGCCGGATGGCCGTCTTCGCCCAGGCCGCTCTCGGCGACCGGCTCCTGGAAGAACGCCCAATGCCACAGCGGCGGCAGCGCCTCGCCATGGGCCGGCGTGACTTCGCCAAAGGTAGCGGCGATGCGCTTGACCAGATTGCGACTGAGTTGGTCGTGAACTTCTTCGCTACGACCGATCCAGGCGGAAAAAGCAGAATCACTCATGGGGCAGGTTCCAGCTCGGTTCTTGTGTGAGCTGGAGCATGCGACGCCGCTTGCGTTCAGAGAATCCGCATTTATTTAAACCAGCGTTCGGTTATGCTGAACACACTACGCCCATTCACATCTGTGGGAGGGGCTTCAGCCGCGAGCTTTTCGTCATGACGCAAAACTGTCGCGGCTGAAACGGATCGCCACCCCCGGCGTCCACACCAGCACCGAGACCACCATGCACTTCGATCTGCCCGACCTGCGCCTGTTCATCCATATCGCCGAGTCGCCCAGCCTGACCCAGGGCGCGCGCAAGGCATTCCTTTCGCCGGCCGCCGCCAGTGCGCGGATCAAGGCGCTGGAAGGTCAGCTCGGCAGTCGCCTGCTGTACCGCGACAGCCGTGGCGTCGAGCTGACCCCGGCCGGTCAGCGCCTGCTGCAGCATGCGCGGCTGATCATGCGCCAGGTGGATTACCTGAAGAGTGAATTCACCGAATACGGCACCGACGCCGCCGGGCATATGCGCATCTTCGCCAACACCACGGCGGTGACCGAATTCCTCCCCGAGGTGCTGGCCGGCTTTCTCGCCGAACGCCCCGGCGTCACCGTCGACCTGCAGGAGCGCCTGAGCCGCGACATCGTGCGTGGCGTACTCGATGGCGCGGCGGATCTGGGCATCATCGCCGGCCCGGTGCAGGCGCCCGGCCTGCAGGTACTGCACTTCAGCACCGACCGCCTGGTGCTGGCCGTGCCGCTGGGTCATGCCCTGGCGCAGCGGCA
The DNA here is from genome assembly GCA_946886245.1 of Ectopseudomonas composti. Next base: position 2,999 of record CAMPIF010000479.1, read on the forward strand.
GACGGTTAGCCTCGGCGACACCCTCGCCTACCAGCACATCGGCCTGCACGAGGGCAGCACCCTGCTGAGTTTCCTGCGCGAACAGGTGGAGAAACTCGGCGGCAACCTGGCCCTGCGTATCCAGGTCTCGAGCTTCGAGGCGATCTGCCGGATGATCGAAGGCGGCGTCGGCATCGGCATCATCCCCGAGTCGGCCGCACGTCGGCACAGCCGCACCATGCAGCTGGCCATCCTGCAGCTGGACGAAGCCTGGGCCGTGCGCGAACGCAGCATGCTGGTGCGTGAGCTGGATGCGCTGCCAGGCAGCGTGCGGGCGCTGATCGACCGGCTGAATCAGGGTGTATAGCGCCAGGCGAAATCACGGGTAAAAAAGGTTCTTCGCATTTTTGCGGGGCGGATACGCTTGACACCGGACTGGCAAGTTTGTGTGCGTCTTGCTTGCTGACTTAGCACTATCTATTACCGCGTGCGCTGAGCGTTTGGGTTGCGCCCCTTACGGGCGCCACACCTTTCTTGCTTGCCCAAGAAAGGTGTGCCAAAGAAGGGCACCCCGACATCCGGGTTTCGCTGCGCGAAACTTCCCTCGCTCCGGTGCCGCTCCGGGGGCCGGCTTACAAGGGCCATCCCTGGCCCTTTAAGCCTCTCGCCGCATCCATGCGGCTCGCTCCCCTACGCAACACCTCCGCTCAGCCTCCT
>CAMPIF010000480.1 GCA_946886245.1 Ectopseudomonas composti
GCCCGGACTATCGCCTGGATTTTCGCACCCAGATGCCCGCCGCCCTGGCCTTCCCGCTGCAGGGCCGGCGCTACAACTGGGCCTACGAGACCGACCCCGAGCCGTACATGAACAACCGCCGCATGGAATGCGGACGCGGCAAGGGCCTGGGCGGCTCATCGCTGATCAACGGCATGTGCTACATCCGTGGCAATGCGCTGGACTTCGACAACTGGGCCACGGCCAAGGGGCTGCAAGACTGGAGCTATCTCGACTGCCTGCCGTATTTTCGCAAGGCAGAAAGCCGCGACATCGGTCCCAACGATTACCACGGCGGCGACGGCCCGGTCAGCGTGACCACGCCCAAGGCCGGCAACAACCCGTTGTTCCACGCCATGGTCGAGGCCGGCGTGCAGGCGGGCTATCCGCGCACCGATGATCTCAACGGCTATCAGCAGGAAGGCTTCGGCCCGATGGATCGCACCGTGACCCCGGAAGGTCGCCGCGCCAGCACTGCGCGCGGCTACCTGGACCAGGCTCGGGCGCGGCCCAACCTGACCATCGTCACCCATGCCACCACCGACCGCATCCTGTTCGACGGCAAGCGCGCCAGCGGCGTCAGCTACCTGATCGGCCACTCGAACGACGCCACCGAAGCCCGTGCCCGTCGTGAAGTGCTGCTGTGCGCCGGCGCCATCGCCTCGCCGCAGATTCTGCAACGCTCAGGCGTCGGCCCCGCCGCGCTGCTGCGCGAGCTGGATATCCCGCTGGTACATGAACTGCCCGGCGTCGGCCAGAACCTGCAGGATCACCTGGAGATGTACCTGCAGTACGCCTGCACCGAACCGGTGTCGCTGTACCCGGCGCTCAAGCTGCTCAACCAGCCGGGCATCGGCGCGCAATGGCTGTTCGCCGGCAACGGCATCGGCGCCAGCAACCAGTTCGAGGCCGGCGGTTTCATCCGCACGCGCCCGGAGTTCGCCTGGCCCAACATCCAGTTCCATTTTCTGCCGGTGGCGATCAACTACAACGGCAGCAACGCGGTGAACGAGCACGGTTTCCAGGCTCACGTCGGCTCGATGCGCTCGCCCAGCCGTGGGCGCATCCAGCTCAAGTCCAGGGACCCGCGCCAGCACCCGAGCATCCTCTTCAACTACATGAGCGCCGATCAGGACTGGCAGGAGTTTCGCGACGGCATACGCCTTACCCGCGAGATCATGGCGCAGCCAGCGCTCGATCCTTACCGTGGCCGTGAAATCAGCCCTGGCGCGCATGTACGGAGCGACGCCGAGCTGGATGCCTTCATTCGCGAGCATGCCGAAACCGCCTTCCACCCGTCGTGCTCGTGCAAGATGGGCGAGGACGACATGGCGGTGGTCGATGGTCAGGGCCGCGTGCATGGTCTGCAGGGCTTGCGCGTGGTGGATGCGTCGATCATGCCGGAGATCATCACCGGCAACCTCAACGCCACCACCATCATGATCGCCGAGAAGATTGCCGACCGCATTCGCGGGCGCCAGCCACTGCCGCGCAGCAACGCGCCCTATTTCGTCGCGGGCGAACGCCCGGTGCGGGGTACGCCGCTGCGCAGGCAGGAAGACAGGTTAGTCGGGTAATTCCTCGCGGATCATCCAGTGCCCCTCGGGCGGCATCAGCCGGCCGAGATCGAAACGCTCCAGTGAGCCGGCGTCGAGCATCTCGATCTGCGGGCTCACCAGCTGCGGCAGTTTTTCTCCCTGCAGACCACGGACGGCCAGATCCAGTGCGATGCGCGCCTGAATCACCGGTGAATCGGTGGGCGCAGCCAGTACCTGGCCCTCGCGAATCTGCTCCAGCACCCGCTCGGTGGCGTACAGCGACAGCACCTGCGTCTCGGAGCCGATATTGCGCACCAGTTGCGCGGAGAAGGCCGCGGCCTCGGCATTGGCAATCAGGTAATCGAGATGCGGGTGCTGCCTGAACAGCTCGCGCGCCAGCTGCGCCTGCCGACTGCGATCCACCGGCCCATAGCCGCCATGGATCAGGTTCACCCGGGTTGCAGGCAAGGCATCGCGCAGACCGCGCTCGGCATCCTGCACCCAGCCGGCATCGGCCGGTCCGGGTAGCCAGCCGACCTGAATCGGCCGACCGCCGCTGATACGCACCAGATACTTGAGCGTGGCACGCGCCATGTCGGCGAAGTCGACCCGCGAATGCGCGCTGAGCCCCGGGCATTCCAGACGATTGACCAGATCGATCACCGGCCGACCGGCCTTGCTCTGCACCTCGGCCGCGCTGCACAGGTCATAGGTGTTGATGCTGGCCACGACGAACGCGTCGGCGCCACCGGCCACGCAATGCTCGAACTGCTCGAGCTGTACATCGGCATGCTCGTAACCACCGGCTTCGTAGATGCCCAGCCGCACGCCAAGACGTCTGGCCTCCTGATCCAGCCCCCAGGCCACGCCCCACCAGTAGCGGTCCTTGCCATGGGGCAGCAGCGCGCAGATACGCCAGGGCTGGCTGGCCACCGGCAATGGTCGGTAATCCAGCATGCGGCCATCGGCACGTACCGGATAGGGAAACCACTCGGCCGCCAGCAGCGGCTGGCAGGCCAGCGAAAGCCACAGAGATAACCAGCGCATGACGCCGTCCTTAGCCCTTGCGGGGCGATGTGCCAGTCACCCCAGCGTAGCATCACCCCTGGCACCTGCTTGCACATCGGCAGCCCGCAGTTGCCCGGGCTCGGTCAGCGGCCTAGAGTGAAGCGCACAGACCATGAGAACAGCATGACCAACCCCACCCTGCTCGACCCCAAAACCGCCCGCCTGCTGCCCTGGATCGTCGCCATCGCCTTCTTCATGCAGACGCTGGATGGCACCATCCTCAACACCGCACTGCCGGCCATGGCTGGCGACCTCGACGAAGACCCGCTGCGCATGCAGTCGGTGGTGATCGCCTACATGCTCACCGTGGCCCTGCTGATCCCGGCCTCGGGCTGGATAGCCGACCGCTTCGGCACGCGGCGCATCTTCTTCGGCGCCATTGCCCTGTTCAGCCTCGGCTCGCTGCTCTGCGCACTGTCGGAGTCGCTGAACATGCTGATCGGTGCACGGGTCATCCAGGGCCTGGGCGGTGCCCTGATGATGCCGGTCGGACGCCTGGTGGTGCTGCGCGCCTATCCGCGTTCGGAGCTGGTGCGAATCATGAGCTTCATCACCCTGCCCGGCCTGCTCGGCCCACTGATCGGCCCGAGCCTCGGCGGCTGGCTGGTGGAGGTGGCCAGCTGGCACTGGATCTTCCTGATCAACCTGCCGGTGGGGCTGCTCGGTTGCTGGGCAGTATGGCGTCACATGCCCGACCTGCGCGGCCCTGAGCGCAGCCGCTTCGATACCGCCGGCTTCCTGCTGTTCGGCGCGGCGATGCTGCTGATCACCGTGGCGCTGGAAGGGCTCGGCGACCTGCACCTGCCGACCATGCGCGTGGTGCTGCTGTTGCTCGGCGGCATGGCCTGCCTGGCCGCCTACTGGCTGCGCGCCGGGCGTATCGAACAGCCGCTGTTCTCACCCTCGCTGTTTCACACCCGCAGTTTCGCCGTGGGCATCATCGGCAACGAAGAAAACCCCGCCAACCTGATGTACATCGGCGTCCTCGCCATTGGCCTGATCGGCGCCGGCATTGCCAAGTTCCGCCCGGCCGGATCCGCACGCGCCATGTACGCC
>CAMPIF010000481.1 GCA_946886245.1 Ectopseudomonas composti
AGCACGCGCCGTAGCGCCGCTCGGGCTGCGGCTGCTGATAGGCCGGGCGCGGATCCTGCGCCAGGCACTGCTCGATCAGTTCCACCAAGGGCTCACCCAGGCGCAGCGCGTGTTGGCGCGCCAGGCGCAGCGCGTCATCCTGCCAGTCCACGGCACTCAGGGGGGGCGGTGCGTCGGCCATGTCGTTGCGGGCATCGGCCACGGCGTCGGCGTAGGGCACGTAGGGCTTGATATCCAGCACCGGGGTGCCGTCGAGCAGGTCGATGCCGGACAGGTGCAGGCGGCCCGGTTCGACCTTCTCCAGGCGTACCACCGATTGGCCGATGCCGTTGGGGCGGTGGGTGGCGCGGGTGCTGAACACGCCGACTGACTGATTGCCGCCCAGGCGCGGCGGGCGCACTTTCAGGCGCGGCTTGTCTTCCAGCGCCTGGTGAAAGAGAAACAGCAACCAGACGTGGCTGACCTGTTCCAGTCCCTGCACGGCCTCGCCCTGATCGAAGGGGGGTAGCAGCTCCAGCACGCCACGCGCGGCGGGCGCCAGGTGCGGCTGGCGAGGAATGGCGAACTTTTCCTTGAAACAGGAGCGAACGATACCGACCGGAGAAACCAGATGCTGCATGCTGTTCTACTTAGCGGCTACGCACGGGGGCGTCGTGCGCTACCCGGCAGCCGGCATCGCGGAATGGGCCGGTGAAACGAATCCAGCCTTCACCAGGGCTGACCTGAGCGCAGGTCAGGTGGCCATCGACCTTGCTCTGCCAGAGGAAGAACGGCGCAGGTGCGGCGAGGCCGGGCAGGCTCAGTGCGAGCAGTGCGATGAGGAGCAGGGTACGCATGATGGTGGTCTCCAGAGCGTGACGAACACAGCCTAACAGGGTCTCAGAATCGTTCTTTCTCGCCCAGATAGCGCCATTGCCCGACCGGCAACCTGGCCATGGGGACGCCGCCGATGCGGATGCGCTTCATGCCCAGCACTTTCAGGCCCAACGCCGCGCAGATCTGCCGTAGCAGGTCAGGAGCCGGATTCTTCAGCGCGAAGCGCAGGCGCTGCTCGCTCTGCCAACTGGCCTTGCACGGCGGGAACTGCGTGCCCTTGTGCAGCCAGCCTTTCTTCAGGCGTTCCAGTGCGCTGGCGGGCACTTCGCCGGCTACCTCGACCAGGTATTCCTGTTCCAGCTTGGCGGCGTCCTCGCGCAGTTTGCGTTGCGTGCGCCAGTCCTGGCTGAGCACCATCAGGCCGCTGGCGCCGGTCTGCAGTGGCAGGCTCTGCTCCTGGCGCAGGAAGTGACCATGCAGGACGCGCTGGGCGTGCGGGTCTTCTTCCCAGTGGCGTTCGCGCACCAGCAGGTGCTGCAGCTGTGCGGCGTTGCAGCCCGTCGAGCCATGCACCAGCAGGGTGACGGGCTCCACGGGGTCGAGGCGGGCATCGGGGTGCAGTTCGACGCGTTGATCTTCGACCTTGAACTGCGGCGCTTCGACCACCTGGCCGTCCACCGTCACCCAGCCCCCGGCGATGTACAGATCGGCTTCACGGCGCGAGCATCCGAACAGCTCGATGACGCGTTTGGACAGGCGGGTGGGTTCGCTCATGAGATGGCTCGGCAGTAAAAGGAGGTCATTGTACGGGGAAGCGCTGATCAGGGCCGGTAAAGATAGATGCTCAGCGTGCAAGGGGCATCAAGAAAAAGCCCCGCATGATGCGGGGCCCATTTCAGCTAGCGGTCGGTCAGACCAGCTCGCCCCACATGTCGTACTCGTCGGCGTCGACGATACGTACGCGCACCTTGTCGCCCGGCTTGACGTCGGGGGAGTCGATGAACACGCTGCCGTCGATCTCCGGGGCGTCGGCCCAGGAGCGGGCCACGGCGCCTTCGCCGTCCACTTCGTCGATCAGCACGTCCATCTCCAGGCCGATCTTGGCCTGCAGACGTGCAGAGCTGATGGCCTGCTGGTGCGCCATGAAGCGCTCCCAGCGGTCCTGCTTGACGTCGTCAGGTACCACTTCCAGGCCCAGGTCGTTGGCTGGTGCGCCTTCGACTGGCGAATACTGGAAGCAACCGACGCGGTCGAGCTGCGCTTGCGTGAGCCAGTCCAGCAGGTACTGGAAGTCTTCTTCGGTCTCGCCGGGGAAACCGACGATGAAGGTGGAGCGGATGGTCAGCTCCGGGCAGATCTCGCGCCACTTCTTGATGCGCGCCAGGGTCTTGTCTTCGAAGGCCGGGCGCTTCATCGACTTGAGTACTTTCGGGCTGGCGTGCTGGAAGGGGATGTCCAGGTACGGCAACAGCTTGCCGGCGGCCATCAGCGGGATCACGTCATCGACGTTGGGGTAGGGGTAGACGTAGTGCAGACGCACCCACACGCCCATCGACGACAGCGCTTCGCACAGCTCGAGCATGCGCGTCTTCACCGGCTGGCCGTTCCAGAAGTCCAGCTTGTACTTCAGGTCGACGCCGTAGGCGCTGGTGTCCTGGCTGATCACCAGCAGCTCTTTCACGCCGGCCTTGACCAGGCGCTCTGCCTCGCTGAGCACGTCGCCCACCGGGCGGCTGACCAGCTTGCCGCGCATCGACGGAATGATGCAGAAGCTGCAGCTGTGGTTGCAGCCTTCGGAAATCTTCAGGTAGGCGTAGTGACGCGGGGTCAGCTTGATGCCTTGCGGCGGCACCAGGTCGATCAGCGGGTTGTGCTCGGTCTTCGGCGGAATGACTTCGTGTACGGCGTTGACCACCTGCTCGTACTGCTGTGGGCCGGTAACGGCCAGCACGCTCGGGTGCACATCGCGGATGCTGTCTTCGGCTACGCCCATGCAGCCGGTGACGATCACCTTGCCGTTCTCGGCCAGCGCTTCGCCGATGGCGTCCAGCGACTCGGCCTTGGCACTGTCGATGAAGCCACAGGTGTTGACCACCACCACATCGGCATCCTGGTAGGTCGGTACGATCTCGTAACCTTCCATGCGCAGCTGGGTCAGGATGCGTTCGGAGTCAACGGTCGCTTTCGGGCAACCAAGGCTGACGAATCCGACTTTCGGTGTGGCGGTGGACATGCGGGCTAACCTCTAAGGGCGCCTGGGTGGCGCCTCTGATCAAAAAGTGCGCAATTCTAGCGGCGGATCATACGCTTGACCAGTGCTGGTCAGGGGGCGGAAACGAAAAAGGCCACTCGATTGAGTGGCCTTTATCTGAAGGTGGTTGCGGGAGCAGGATTTGAACCTACGACCTTCGGGTTATGAGCCCGACGAGCTACCAGACTGCTCCATCCCGCGTCTGTGGGTCGGCATTCTACAGTCAGAAGCTTGGCTGTCAACCGCTAATTGCAAGAAAAGTGTTTTCAACTCAGGTGCTTAGCGTTAAACGACTGTTGGACTTCCGGGCTCCAGGCCAGGCTGGACGAGGCTTGCGAGGGCGTTGTGCGCAAGACAATCCACCTTGACTTCGCACCATGTATTTCTCTGTTTTTATACGTCTATGGCATCCAGTAATGTCAGCCTGCACCGCGTTTGTGTCCGTGAGCATCCTCTGGTGTGCGGGTGCGGCGATGAAAAACGGGGATCAGAGGGCGCGCGCCACCGGCCAGAGATACCCGCCATGCCGTTGCCCGAGGGCCGGATCCGCCCGGCCACGCCTGGTGACAAGCCGCGCAAGCGCGATGATGAACGCCGCCTCTATGTAGAAA
>CAMPIF010000482.1 GCA_946886245.1 Ectopseudomonas composti
GAGAAACGGTTCGGACAGGCTTCGCTGTGGCCATTCAAGCGGATGCGCTCGGGGCGAATCGACAGGCTCACCGCTTCGCCGACCGCGCCGACGTTGACCGCCGTGGCGCGTATCTCTTCGCCACGCGCCAGACGCACCACGCACTGCTCGCCATCGCGGCTGATCAGCTCGCCGGCCAGGCGGTTGTTCTCACCGATGAACTGGGCGACGAAAGTGTTGTGCGGCGCTTCGTAGAGCTCGCGCGGCGCGGCGATCTGCTGGATCTCGCCCTGGTGGAACACGGCTACACGATCGGACATGGTCAGCGCCTCGCCCTGGTCGTGGGTCACGTAGACCACGGTCACGCCCAGACGCTGGTGCAGGTGCTTGATCTCCATCTGCATGTGTTCGCGCAGTTGCTTGTCCAGCGCACCGAGGGGCTCGTCCATCAGCACCAGTTGCGGCTCGAACACCAACGCACGGGCCAGCGCCACGCGCTGCTGCTGGCCACCGGAGAGCTGGCCGGGGTAACGGTTGCGGAAGCTGTCGAGCTGCACCATCGACAGCGCGCGCTTGACCCGATCGCTGATGTCGGTGCGCGACATGCCACGCACGCTCAGCGGGAAGGCCAGGTTCTCGGCCACGGTCATGTGCGGAAACAGCGCGTAGTTCTGGAACACCATGCCGATGTCCCGCTTGTGCGGCGGCAGTTTGTTCAGGGAGCGGCCATCGAGCAGGATCTCGCCAGCGGTCGGCGTCTCGAAACCGGCCAGCATCATCAGGCTGGTGGTCTTGCCGGAACCGGAGGGGCCGAGCAGGGTCAGGAACTCACCCTTGCGGATATCCAGGTTGAGGTCTTTGACGATCAGCGTTTCGCCGTCATAGCTCTTCTGCACGCCACGGAAACTCACCAGTACATCGTTTGCCATCACACCACACCCTTGTTCTTGTCTCAGGCCGATGACCCAAGATTAGGTCGGCGAGACAGGCTGAAAAATCGGGCGGGATGACAAGCTGGTATCAGGCGCGAGGAGAATCTTCTGTAGGAATCGCCCTACAAATTCCGAGCAACTATGTCGGTTATCGAAGACACCCAATGGGTAGTCCGTGGGTAGGGTGGACATCGCTTTTCATGTCCACCGGTGCGGATGTACTCATATCGCCACGGTGGATGAAAAAGAGCGTCATCCACCCTACGCCGGCCATACCGCCGCGTGTTGCAGGAGCGGTCGCTCAGACCAGGCGATGCTCCATGGCGTAACGCACCAGATCAGCCATCGAATGCGCGCCGAGCTTCTGCATCAGGCGCGCCTTGTGCGTGCTCACGGTCTTGTTGCTGATCGCCAGGTGCAAGGCGATATCGTTGACGCCCTCGCCCCGAACCAGACGCTCGAACACCGAAAACTCACGCTCGGACAGTTGCGCATGAGGCGGGCGCGAATCGGTCAGGCCGACCTCGAAGACCATGCGGTCGGCCAGCGCCGGATCGATGTAGCGACCACCGCCGGCCACCTTGCGAATCGCGGTGATCAGCAGCGCCGGGTCGCTGTCCTTGGTGGCGTAGCCGGCAGCCCCGGCCTTGAGCGCACGCGCCGCCATCTGCGCCTCGTCGTGCATCGACAGCACCAGAATCGCCGGGGCATCGGTCAGTGCGCGAATGCGCGGGATGGCCTCCAGGCCATTGACGCCGGGCATGGAGATATCCAGCAGCACCACATCGCAAGGCGTGCGCCGCAACACCTCGATCAGTTGCTCGCCATTGCAGGCTTCGCCGGCCACCTCGAGATCACGCGCCATACCGATCAATTGCTTGATGCCTTCCCGCACGATGGTGTGGTCTTCAGCCACCAGAACCCGAATCACGCTGCGATCTCCTCTTCCAGATTGATGCGCGCACACAGCGTAGTGCCCTCGCCCGGCTGGCTGTCAATCTGCAACTGGCCACCGAGCATGAGCATGCGCTCCTGCATGCCGACCAGGCCGAAGGATTGCCCCGGTTTGCGCAGCGCCGGATCGAAGCCCTTGCCATCATCGACGACCAACAGACACAAGGCGCTCCCTTCCTGCCACAGGCGCACTTCGACGCTGTGCGCACCGGCATGCCGCATCACGTTGGTCAGCGCCTCCTGGAGAATGCGGAACATGCCTATGGCCTGGGCATCCGGCAGGTGCGGCAGGTGCTCCGGTACCTCGACCAGACAAGGAATCTGCGTGCGCTCCTCGAAGCGCCGCACTTGCCACTCGATGGCCGAGGCAATGCCGGCATCGAGAATCGGCGGGCGCAACGCCGTGGCCACATCACGCACCAGCTGGAACAACTGAGCGATCAGGCGTTTCATGCTGTTGAGGCGCTCGTCCAGCTCGGGAATCTGGCCGGCGCAAACCAGCTCGCACATCGCCGTTTCCAGCTTGAGCACGGTCAGCACCTGCCCCAGCTCGTCATGCACTTCGCGGGCGATCCGCGCCTTTTCCTCCTCGCGCACACTTTCCAGGTGCGCCGACAGTTCGCGCAGACGCGCCCGCGAGTCGGCCAGCGCCAGCTCGGCCAGCTTGTTCTCGGTGATATCCCAGAGGATGCCGTCCCACACCACGCGCCCATTGCCCAGCGGACGCGCGGTGGTACGAATGTCCGCCCACAGCACCTCCTGCTCGGCGGTGAGGATGCGCCCCTGCCAGTACCAGTCGCTCTCGCCCTCCAGCGCCAGCGTCTGGCTGTTCAGGTAGCTGTTCAGATCCTGCGGATGCACCAGGCTGCGGATACCGCGCTCCTCGCGCTGCAACTCGTGCGCCGGCCAGCCGACCATGTCCTGACTGGCCTCGCTGATGTAGGCGAAGTTGACCACCGCTCCCGGCCCGGCGCGCTCCAGGCGAAACACCAGGCCGGGCACGTTGCCGGCGATCCCCTTGAAGCGTGCCTCGCTCTCCTCCAGCGCCGCACGCGCCCGACGGCGCTCGGTGACGTCGCTGAGAAACACCACCAGGTACTCGGCCTGGCGATAACGCAGGAAGCTCAGGGACACATCGGCCGGCATGCGGCTGCCGTCGGCGCGCAGGCAGTCGACCTCGAAGCTGGGGGAACCCTCAGCCTGCTCGCGCACGCGCTTCCACAGGTTGAGCCAGCGATCCATGTGCAGGCCGGGCTCCAACTGACTCAATGGCTTGTCCACCAGCTCGCCGGCGGCGTAGCCGAGCATGCGTTCGGCGGCGCGGTTGGCGTAGCGCAGGTGACTGTCCCAGTTGACCCAGAGAATGCCCACCGTGCTGTGGTCGATGGAGAACTGGCTCAGGCGCAATGCCTCGGCCGCCTGCTGATGACGATCCAGCTCGCCACGTGCCCCCAGCAGCCCTCGCTCGAGCAAACGCGTCTGCTGCCTTTGCCGATAGAGCGCGGTTGCCACCAGCATCAGCACCAGGCCGAAAAATAGCGCGAGCGTCTTCCAGAAACCGACGAAATCAGTGGACTGCGGATAGCGCAGAGGCATCCAGGTTTCCCGCAACTGCTCCAGCTCGCGAGCCGGCAGCGCTTTCAGGGTCTGATCGACGATGTCGGACAACAGCGCCTGATCGCGGCGCGTGGCCAGGCGCAGGAGCTGCGGCAGACCGATGTCGCCGACGATGCTCAGGCTGGAGAAACGTGACTCGCGCAGCAGCTGGCTGAGGCTCGCTTCATCCAGTACCGCGTAGCTG
>CAMPIF010000483.1 GCA_946886245.1 Ectopseudomonas composti
ACCTGGGCCGGCGTAACCCCATGCCGCCGGGCCACCTCGAGCAGTGCCGATTCGTGCAGCAGCGTACCGGCCTGGCCTAGCGGACAGTAGGCCATCAGCGGCATGCCGACGCGTTGCTGCCAGGGCAGCAGGTCATACTCGATACCGCGCGCCTCCAGGTTGTACAACACCTGATTGGCCCGGCACGCAGCCTGATCCAGTTCGAGCAGATCATCCAGGTCTAAGTTGGAGACAGCCCAGGCGCCGATCTTGCCTTGCTCACGCAGGCGCTCGAAGCCTTCGACCGTTTCAGCCAGCGGATAGCGCCCGCTCCAGTGCAACAGATAGAGATCGAGACGCTCGCAAGCCAGCCGCGTCAGGCTGCGTTCACAGGCCGCCTGAACGCCATCCCGACTGGCGTTGTGCGGGTACACCTTGCTGACCAGAAACACCTCGTCTCGGCGCCCGGCGATAGCCTCGCCCACCACCCGTTCCGCGCCGCCTTCGCCGTACCTCTCGGCGGTATCGATCAGGCTCATGCCCAGATCCAGCCCTTCACGCAGCGCCGCAACCTCACGCGCGCGCTGGCGTTCATCTTCGCCCATGCGCCAGGTTCCCTGGCCTATCACCGGTACCTGCACGCCGGCCAATTCAATTCTGCGCATCGATTTCTCCCAAGTGGGTTCTGACCCGGTCGTACCCTTCGTCACGCCATTGCAGCAAGCACAGCCCGTGACCGAAAGGGTCACTCAGCGTGACCAGCCGCCCCCAGTCATGTTCGTTGATTTCGCCTTCGGCTCGGGCACCTGCGGCAAGTGCCCGAGCGAGCGCTGCATCGAGGTCATCGACCACGACATCCAGGTGCAGCGGCATCCAGTGACGGCGGTAATCACGTTGTACGCCTGCCTCGGGGCAGGGTCGAGTGGCCGCGGCCTTGTGCAGCAGATAGAGCGGTACAGCTGCGCCAAGCAGCTCGACGACCGTACCGTCGAACAACAGACTCCCGACACTGAAACCGAACGCCTGCTGGTAGAAGGCAACCGCCGCAGCCAGATCGGGAACGTCGAGATTGAGCAGCACCTGCATGGTCACAGCGGCTTGAGCAACAGCAGCAGGGACACCGGCTGAACGCTCTCGGGATGCAGCGGCTCCTGCAGCCACTCCAGGCGCCAGCCGGTTTCGCCGATCAGCGTCAGCCAGGATTGCAGGGTACGGAAGAACCAGGGCATCGGCGCCTGGAAACCCTCGCCGAAACCGACGAAATCCTCGACCCGCCAACCGTCCTGATAAGGCTCGCCATGGCTGGCCCGCCAGGGATGCAACGTCTGGATCAGCAGACTGCCCCCCGGCGCCAGCAAACCGTGCAGGCTGCGCAGGATAGGCTGCAGCGGCTCTTCGAGCAGGGCGAAGTTGCAGACCAGCACCTCGAAACGCCCGAGCTGCTCGGCATGCTCCTGCAGCTCGGCATAACCACAGACGCGATACTGGCTACGCCCGTCGCACGCCGCGCGAGCCGCTTCGATCAGCGGCGCCGAGGCATCCACACCCACCGGCTCGATACCATGCTCGGCCAGGCCCCGGCACAGCCAGCCCTCGCCACAGCCGATATCCAGCACCCGCCGGGGTTGCAGCGCCAGGACAGCCTGGATGATCGCGGCATCGGTAACCAGGCGCCGGCTTTCGATGCGTTGCTCACGCACCGCAGCGGCCCAGGCATCGGCATTGGCCTGCCAGCTTTGCTGAAGCTGTTCTCGGTGGTCGCGCTGCATGCTGATTCCCTGCATTTGTGCGTTGACGCGAGTCTAGCGCCAACGGGCCGCCCCGACACGCTTTGCGTCAAAGCCGCCGGTCAACCGCGGTCACAGCGGCTAAGCTGATAACTAAGTAGACGAGGCGCCAGGGGTAAAGCCCGGCGAGTGACAGTCTCGTGTTTCCGTGGAGCAGATAGGCCAAGCCGGTGGAATATGGGCGCGTTATGGCAATCGGATCCTCAACACCGCGAACTTGCGTCGAACGTCTTGCCGACGGTCGATGACAAGCCGGTCCCGCGACCACGCCGCTGGCGTCTGGTGCTTTACCTGCTACTGGCATCGGTGTTGGCCACTGCAGCCGCTGTGCTGTTTTTCGAGCTGCGCAGCGCGCACTTCCAGGCCCGTGAATTGAGCCGCTATGCCGCCACGCTCACTTACCGCGTCGAGCCAGGGCCCAGCCCGGAGATTCTCTACCCGGCTGATGGCCCCTTCGACAAACGTCAGGGTTATGCCTACCTGCCACTGATGCTGGAGCGCCTACAGCAACGCGACTTCCTGATCAGCGAACAGGCGCGCTTCTCCCCGGCACTGATGGCCTACAGCCGTCGCGGCCTGTTCCCGCCCTTCGCCGAGAAAAGCCAAACCGGCCTCAGCATCAGCGATTGTCGTGGCACGCCCTTCTACGAGTTCCGCTATCCGCAACAGGGTTATGCCGATTTCGCCGGCATTGCGCCGCTGGTGGTGAGCAGCCTGCTGTTCATCGAGAACCGTCATCTGCTCGATAGCGATCAGCCACTGGCCAACCCGGCGGTGGACTGGCCACGGTTCGCCATGGCCGCGCTGTCGCAGATCGGCAAGGTGCTCGATGTGCAGGACCAGTCTGCCGGCGGCAGCACCCTGGCGACCCAGTTGGAGAAGTATCGGCACTCTCCCGACGGCCTGACGCTGTCGGCGAAAGAAAAACTGCGGCAGATGATCTCCGCCAGCGTGCGTGCCTACCAACAGGGACCAGAGACCCTCGAAGCACGTCAGACCATCGTGCGCGATTACCTCAATAGCGTACCGCTGTCCGCTGCGCCGGGGCATGGCGAGGTTCATGGCCTGGCCGATGGCCTGCGTATCTGGTATGGCGCGGATTTCGAGCGCAGCAATGCGCTGCTCGACCCTGCCCGCACGCCCGACGCCAGCATGGCTGAACGTGGCCTGGCCATGCGCCAGGTGCTGTCGCTGATGATCGCCCAGCGGCGTCCCTCCTACTACCTGGCGCAAGGACGCAAGGAGATGGAAACGCTGACGGAAAGTCATATCCGCCTGCTGGCTGCCGGCGGCCTGATCGACCCCGCACTGCGTGACGCGGCGCTTGCGCAGAAGCTGCAATACCGCGACTGGCAACTGGAGCCCACTCTCCGGCCGGTGGAAAGCGACAAGGGCATCAGCGTGGCCCGCTCACGCCTGTCCAACCTGCTGGGCATGCCCCTGTACGACCTGGACCGCCTCGATCTGGCCGCACGCAGCACCCTGCAACGCGACCTTCAGCAGGAGGCCAGCACCTACCTGCAACGCCTGGCCGACCCCGAGTTCGCCGGCAAGATCGGCCTGTTCGGCGAGCGCCTGCTGTCCCCGGAAAAGACCGCCGAGGTGCGCTACAGCTTCACCCTGTTCGAGCGCACCGCCAACGGCAGCCGCGTGCGCGTGCAAACCGACAGCACCGATCAGCCGTTCGACATCAACGAGGGCAGCAAGCTGGAGCTCGGTTCCCGCCAAGCTGCGGGTGCTGGCCACCTACCTGGAAATAATCGCCGAATTGCACGCCCGTCACGCCGGGCAACCGCCGACGCAGTTGCGCGCGGTGGAGGCCGAGGACAACCTGAGCCGTTGGGCGCTCGACTACCTGTTAAGCAATCCGCAGGCGAATC
>CAMPIF010000484.1 GCA_946886245.1 Ectopseudomonas composti
GCAGCAGGCCGTGCAAGGACGCGTCCTGCTGCAGGCCGATGAAGTCGTGGCCCACCGCCTCGCGCAGGAACAGGCCATCGCGTTCGGCCAGCGGATGCTCACGCGGAGTGACCAGCACCAGCTGGTCGTGGCGGTAGGTGAATACCTGCAAATCCTCGGCCGGCACATGCCCGGCGAAGATGCCGATATCGGTCAGCCCCTCGCGCACGGCGCGGATGGTCTCGCTGCTGACGCGCTCCTCCAGGTCGATCTTCACCTGCGGGTGCAGGCGGCTGAAGCTGGCCAGATCCTCGGGCAGAAACTCGATCACCGCCGACGTGTTGGCGTGGATGCGCACATGGCCTTTGACCCCTTCGCTGAACTCACTGAGGTCGGCGTTGAGCTGTTCGAGGTTGTCCATCATGTTGCGCGCGTGGTGCAGCAGCGCGTGGCCGGCCGGGGTCAGCTCGACGCCCTTGGGCTGGCGATAGAGCAGCGCGATGCCGAGCTGGTTTTCCAGGTCGCTGACGCGCTTGCTCACCGCCGCCAGGGCCAGGTGCTCGCGCTCGGCGGCGCGGGTCAGGCTGCGCTCGTCGGCAATGGCCACGAACAGCTTGAGGGTGACGAAATCGATGCGGCGCATGAGGGTCTCCATTTCGTGCCTGGCGAAGTGAAGCAGCCAGACACCTGATTTACAGCATGCCACTTCGCGATACGCGAAGCCTAGCTTGGCCATTGGGCAATTGTCGGCACCGCTGCGCTGCGCCATTCTGCGCACCACGAGAAACGCACAGGCAAATCAGGTGCAGCCATGACTCAGAGCAACACCAGCAACATGGCCCTGCAGGGGCTCAAGGTGATCGAGATGGGTCAGCTCATCGCCGGTCCCTTCGCCAGCAAACTGCTCGGCGAATTCGGCGCCGAGGTGATCAAGATCGAGCCGCCGGGCGTCGGCGATCCGCTGCGCAAATGGCGCAAGATCAAGGACGGCACCTCGCTCTGGTGGCACGTGCAGTCGCGCAACAAGCGCTCGCTGACCCTCGACCTGAAGCAGGCCGAAGCGCAGGACATCGTCCGTCGCCTGGTGAGTGAGGCCGACGTGCTGGTGGAGAACTTCCGTCCCGGCACGCTGGAAGGCTGGGGCCTGAGCTACGAGGCGCTGAAGGCGATCAACCCGCGCCTGATCATGCTGCGCATCTCCGGCTACGGGCAGACCGGCCCCTACCGCGACCTGCCCGGTTTCGGCGTGATCGGCGAAGCCATGGGCGGCCTGCGCCACCTCTCTGGCTACCCCGGCCAGGCGCCGGTGCGCGTCGGCATCAGCATCGGTGACTCGCTGTCATCGCTGTACGGCGTGATCGGCGTGCTGCTCGCCCTGCAGGAGCGTGCGCGCAGCGGCGAAGGCCAGGAAATCGACGTGGCGCTGTACGAGTCGGTGTTCGCCATGATGGAAAGCCTGATCCCCGAATACGACGCCTTCGGCTACGTCCGCGAGCCGGCCGGCAGCGCCCTGCCCGGCATCACGCCGTCCAACTCCTACCCCTGCAACGACGGCAGCTACGTGCTGATCGCCGGCAATGGCGACAGCATCTACAAGCGCCTGATGAGCCTGATCGGCCGCGACGACCTGGGCAATGACCCGCGCCTGGCGCAGAACGACGGGCGCAGCCAGCACGCCGAGCTGATCGACGCTGCCATTGCCGAATGGACCGCGCAGCGCGGCCGCGATGAAGTGATCGAAGCCCTCAAGGGCGCCCGCGTACCGGCCGGCTATCCCTACACCGCCGCCGACATCGTGCAGGACCCGCACTACCTGGCGCGGCAGATGATCGAGCAGGTGCAGACCAGTGTCGGCCCGCTCAAGGTACCGGGCGTGCTGCCCAAGCTGAGCCGTACACCGGGCCGTATCGGCACCGGCGGCCCGCAGTTGGGCGAGCACAACGACGACATCCTCGCCGGCCTAGGCCTGAGCGCGGAACAGGTCGCCGGCCTGCGCGAGCGCGGCATCATCTAACGACCGATAGCTCCCACGCTCCGCGTGGGAGCACCGCTCAGGACGCTCCGCGTCCGCCCCTAACAACAGCCGACGCAGAGCGTCGCAAGATGCATTCCCACGCAAAGCGTGGGAACGATCAATCAAGCCGGTGCGCACAGCGCACCCTACGCCGCGAACAATCAGGATCACGCCATGAACAAACGCCTCTACATCCAGGACGTCGCCACCCGCGACGGCTTCCAGATCGAAGCGGCCTTCGTGCCCACCGCAGACAAGATCGCCCTGATCGACCGCCTGTCCCACACCGGCCTGGCCAAGATCGAGGTGACCTCCTTCACCTCGCCCAAGGCCATCCCCAACCTGCGCGATGCCGAAGAGGTGATGCGCGGCATCCAGCGCGTGGCCGGCGTCGAGTACACCGTGCTGGTACCCAACGTGAAGGGCTGTGAACGCGCGCTGTCGTGCGAAGTGGACGAGATCAACCTGGTGATGTCCGCCAGCGACACCCACGGCCTGGCCAACCTGCGCATGACGCCGGAGCAGTCGCTGGCGCAGTTCGCCGAGATCATCGAGGTCAGCCGTGGCAGCGGCGTGTTCATCAACGCCTCGCTGTCGACCACCTTCGGCTGCCCGTTCGAGGGCGAGGTCAGCGAGGCCCGCGTCTACCAACTGATCCAGCGTCTGCTGGAGATCGGCGTGCAGGGCGTGACCCTGTGCGACACCACCGGCATGGCCGACCCGGCGCAGGTCGAGCGCATCTGCCGCGAGGCTCTGCAACGCTGGCCCGAGGCGGTATTCACCGCGCACTTCCACAACACCCGTGGTATGGGCCTGGCCAACGCCCTGGCGGCGCTGAATGCCGGTATCGACCGCTTCGACGCCTCACTCGGCGGCCTCGGCGGTTGCCCCTATGCACCGGGCGCCAGCGGCAATATCTGCACCGAAGACCTGGTGCACATGTTCCAGCGCATGGGCCTGGACACCGGCGTGAACCTCGATGCCCTGCTCGACGCCGCCGCTTCCCTGCCCGGCCTGATCGGCCACGAGGTGCCAGGCGCCATCCTCAAGGCGGGCAAAGCGGATCGCCGCTATCCCAAGCCGAAGTGGATGCAGGAAGCGGGGCTGTAAGGCCTGGTGCCGGCGATGGCGTGATTGGCGCGTACGGCGCACCCTAGGTAACGGGCGGCAATCGCCTGACCCAAAAGGCTAGGCCCTTCCGAACTTGTGGGAGGGGCTTTAGCCGCGACGACCTTATCAGCAGCAACTCAGCCAACCGCTGGCCAGCCTGTGTTCGACACAGGCCTTCAACCCAGCAAGGCGTTGAACAGCAGCAAGGTGACCAGTGAAGTGAACCAGCACAGCGTCGTAGGCACCGACCACGTGAGGATCTGGTGTTTGGCCTGGCTTACGCCGAGCATCCGATTGACCACCCAGAAGAAGCTGTCATTGAAGTAGCCGAAGACCATTGAGCCGATGGCGGCCGCCAGAGCAGCGAACACCATGTTCACACCGGCAATGGTCGACAGGATCGGCATGGATATCGAGGCGGCGGTGATCATCGCCACCGTGCCGCTGCCCTGGATCAGGCGCACCAGCGTGGCGATCACAAAGGGAATCAGCACCGCCGGCATTGGCAGCGAGGCCACCAATTCCCCCATGTAC
>CAMPIF010000485.1 GCA_946886245.1 Ectopseudomonas composti
GATTTTTGACAGTACAGACAGACTCACTTCATCAGGTTGCCGAGCACCCGAGCGTGCACCTGCTGACAGCGACGCAGATCATCCTCGTCGATGCCGGCGAAAACTTCATGGCGCAGTTGGGTGGAAATCGCTTCGATCTTCTCGATCAAAGGCTGCGCATTGGGCTGCAGTGCAATCTTCTTGGCACGGCGGTCTTCGGGTACCGCCACGCGAATGACCAGCCCCTGGCTTTCGAGACTGTCGAGCAGGCGCGCCAGCGTCGGCCCTTCCACGCCGATGCTTTGCGCCAATTCGCGCTGGGTCGGCATTTCACTGAAGCGCGCCAGATGCAGCAGCACCAGCCAGCGAGCCTGGGACAGGCCCAGCCCAACCAGGCGCCTATCGAGTTCGGAACGCCAGGCACGGGACAGCTGGGCAACCTGCATGGCAAAGCGATGTTGATCGGGGTAAGACATGGGCAAGCGGACTCATACAAAGGTCAAAAACTAATTATTAGCCAGCTAGCCATAACCCGATGCGCAGGGCAAGCGCAGATTGCGTCACGAGCATTGCAGAATGCGACCGACTCGCAGCCCCGGCTCCAGCTCAGGCCGCTACCAAGGGACGCTTACACCTCGAACTCGGCCTGCAGAGCGGCGCGCACGCAGTAGAGCACCGCCTCGTCGACCCGCCCGGCGAACAGCGGGGCGATCTCGCTGACTGTCGGCAACTCGCCTTCGCCATCGAGAAAGGCCTCCTGAATCTCGCCCAGCAGTTCCTCGGGAAGGTCCAGCGCCTGCTCCAGGCTCAGTTGCTGCTGGGCGATGGCCTCGGCCAGCAGGCTGTAGACGTTCTTCTCGGTACACCCCAACTGGCCGGCGATTTGCGTCGGGGTCATACCGGCGCGGGCCAGGCTGACCAGCTCGTGACGCAGATCGGCCACCGGTGCCGGCGCGTCATCCGCAGCGCTGCCGTTGAGCACTTCCAGGAAGGCCTGGCCGTAGCGCTCCAGCTTGCGCGCGCCAACGCCACTGACCTCGGCCATGTCGCTCAGCGAGCTGGGCTGGCTGCGCAGCATCTCCAGCAGCGTGGCATCGGGGAAGATCACGTACGGCGGTACGCTGTGCTCCTCGGCCAGCTTGCGACGCAGGCTGCGCAGCGCCTCCCACATTTCCCGCTCATGGCCACGCACCAGCTGGCTGGCGGCGCTGCTGGAGGCCTTGGCCGCCTGCGCCGGCTTGGGCTCACGGCGCAGTTGCAGGCTGACCTCACCACGCAGCAGCGGCCGGCAGGTCTCACTCAGGCGCAGACCGCCGAAACCGTCCAGATCGACATCGGCCAGGCCGCGGGCGACCAACTGGCGGAACAATGTGCGCCATTCGACCTCGGAAAAGCCCTTGCCCACGCCGAACACCGCCAGGTGCTGATGACCAGCGGCGCGAATCTTCTCGTTGTCACGGCCCAGCAGAATGTCCACCAGATGGCCGACGCCATAGCGCTGGCCACTGCGGTAGACGGCCGACAACGCCTGGCGCGCCGGCTCGGTGGCATCCCAGGTCTCGACGCCATCGGTGCAGTTGTCGCAGTGACCGCAAGGGTTGGGCAGTTCTTCATCGAAGTAGGCCAGCAGCGCCTGACGGCGGCAGCGTGTCTCCTCGCACAGGGCGAGCATGGCATCGAGCTTGTGCTGTTCGATGCGCTTGTGCCGCTCATCGCCGTCGGAATTGTTGAGCATCTGCTTGAGGAAGATCACATCCTGCAGGCCGTAGGCCATCCAGGCATCGGCCGGCAAGCCGTCACGGCCGGCGCGACCGGTTTCCTGGTAGTAGGCCTCCAGCGACTTGGGCAGATCCAGGTGACAGACGAAGCGCACGTTGGGCTTGTCGATGCCCATGCCGAACGCGATGGTCGCCACCATGATCAGGCCTTCCTCATTGAGAAAGCGCTTCTGATTGAAGGCACGCAATTCGTTGGGCAAGCCGGCGTGATAGGGCAAGGCCGGGAAGCCCTGACCGCTGAGAAAATCGGCGACCTCCTCGACCTTCTTGCGCGACAGGCAGTAGACGATGCCGGCATCGCCCTTGCGCGCGGCGAGAAAGCCGAGCAGTTGCTTGCGCGGCTGATCCTTGGGCTGGATGCGGTAGAAGATGTTCGGCCGATCGAAGCTCGACAGAAAGCGCTCGGCGTTGTCCAGATGCAGGCGCTGGACGATTTCCTCGCGGGTACGTTTGTCCGCGGTAGCGGTCAGGGCGATGCGCGGCACATCGGGAAAGAGCTCGGCAAGCTGACCGAGCTGCAGGTACTCGGGCCGGAAATCATGGCCCCACTGCGATACGCAGTGCGCCTCGTCGATGGCGAACAGGGCGATATCCAGGCCCTGCAGGAAGCTCAGCATGCGCGGCTGCACCAGGCGCTCGGGCGCCAGGTAGAGCATCTTGATCTGCCCGCGACGGATACGGTCGGCGATCTCGCGCTGCTCGTCAGGACTCAGCGTGGAATTCAGCGCCACGGCTGCCACACCCAGCTCGTCCAGGGTCGCCACCTGATCATCCATCAAGGCGATCAGCGGTGAGACCACCACCGCCAGGCCCTCGCGCATCAGTGCCGGCACCTGGAAACACAGCGACTTGCCACCACCGGTAGGCATCAACACCAGGGCATCGCCGCCGCCGGCCACGCGCTCGATGATCGCGGCCTGGTTGCCGCGAAAGGCGTCGTAGCCGAAAACGTCTTTGAGAATGCGCATGGCGTGGTCGAGCATGAAGGCCTCCGAATCTGGCCGCGCATTATGCCGCAGGATCGCAGGCAACAGGGCACCTACCCGTCCGAAGCCGCTGAATCAGCGTTAGTAGAGCGCCCGTGCTGGTCGCAGAGGCGGCGGTGAACTAGAATCCATCCTCGTTTATCCCCTAAGCCTCAAGGTAACCCCACGATGTCCTTCGCTGAGCAACTGTCCCGCCTGCAAGCCTTTCTCGATGCCGATGAGCTGCACGAAGAGGCGTTGGACTACGTGGCCGCCCATGGCTACCTGACCGCCCTGGCGATCTGCCCGGATCAGGTACCGGAGCGTGAGTGGATCGATGCGCTGTTCGCCGAGACGCCGAACTACCGCAGCGACGCCGAACGCGAAGAGATCGAAAGCACGCTGGTCCACCTCAAAGCCCATATCGCCCGCCAGCTGGCTGGCGAGGAAGAGCCCGAGCTGCCGTGCGACCTCGACCTCGGTGACGAGCCGGATGACTCCGACCTGCGCGGCTGGTGCATCGGTTTCATGGAGGGTGTGTTCCTGCGTGAAGCCGTGTGGTTCGAGGGTGCCGAAGACGAAGTCAGCGAATTGCTGCTGCCGATCATGGTCGGCTCGGGTCTGTTCGACGAACAGGCCGAGTTTGCCGAGATCGCCCGCGACCGCGACCTGGTGGACAGCATGATCGACCAGATTCCCGAACTGCTTACCGCCCTCTTCCTGCTGTGCCAGGCTCCGGAAGAAAAACCCGCGCTGCTCAAGCCCCGCCACTGACCGTACCCGCCGGGGCACTGCCCCGGCCGCCGCCAAGACCCGCACATGCCGCGTGACATCCAGCCAAGCCGCCATCGCAGTGTCCGCTACCTGCTGCTGACCATCGGCTGGCTGAGCGTGGCACTCGGGGTC
>CAMPIF010000486.1 GCA_946886245.1 Ectopseudomonas composti
GCGTGATTCATTCGCTGGTCGATTATATCGACGGGTCGGTGCTGGCCCAGTTGGGTAATCCGGATATGCGCACGCCCATCGCTCATGCGTTGGCCTGGCCGGAGCGCATCGACTCGGGCGTGTCGCCTCTGGATCTGTTTGCCGTCGGTCGTCTGGATTTCGAGCGCCCCGACGAGCAGCGCTTCCCCTGTCTGCGCCTGGCGCGGGAGGCGGCCCAGGCTGGCGGCAGTGCACCGGCGATGCTCAATGCGGTCAACGAGGTGGCGGTCGAGGCTTTCCTGCAGCGGCGCATCCGTTTCGTGGATATCGCGCGTATGATTGAGTCCGTGTTGAACGCCCAGCCTGTGCAGGCTGTCGAAGCGCTCGATGCGGTATTCGAGGCCGATGCCCGTGCGCGTGAACTGGCTGGGCAGTGGCTAGCTGGTCGTTGATGACGCCCGTATCGGCCTGGCCGGAACCTGAGCGGCTCGTAGAGCTGGAGAAGTGAAATGAGTGGGTTGTACATGCTGCTTGGCACCCTGATCGCACTGGGTGTCCTGGTGACCTTTCACGAGTACGGACACTTCTGGGTGGCTCGGCGCTGTGGCGTCAAGGTACTGCGCTTCTCCGTTGGCTTCGGCACACCGCTGTTGCGCTGGCACGACCGTCAGGGCACCGAATTCGTGGTGGCGGCCATTCCTCTGGGCGGTTACGTCAAGATGCTCGATGAGCGCGAGGGCGATGTACCGCCCGAGCTCGTCGAGCAGTCCTTCAATCGCAAGAGCGTGCGTCAGCGCATCGCTATCGTGGCTGCAGGTCCTCTGGCCAATTTCCTGCTGGCGCTGCTGTTCTTCTGGTTCGTCGCCATGCTCGGTAGTCAGCAGGTGCGGCCGGTTATCGGTGGTGTGCAGCCGGACAGCCTGGCGCAAGTGGCCGGGCTGCGTGCAGGGCAGGAGATCGTTGCGGTCAACGGCGAGGCCACCAGCGGCTGGGCGGCGGTCAATCTGCAGCTGGTAAGTCGTCTGGGTGAGAGCGGTACGCTCGATCTGCGTGTGCTCGAGCCGGGCTCCAGTGTCGAGACGTCCAAGCAGGTGCAGTTGGACAACTGGCTGCGCGGTGCCGACGAGCCGGACCCGATTGGCTCGCTGGGCATTCGTCCCTGGCGTCCGGTGCTGGAGCCGGTGCTGGCAGAGGTCGATTCCAAGGGGCCTGCCCATGCCGCGGGTCTGCAAGCCGGAGATCGACTGCTGGCGCTCGATGGTGAGCCGCTTGCCGATTGGCAGGACCTGGTCGACCGTGTGCGGGCATTGCCGGGCGAGGCGGTCACGTTGCGCTTCGAACGCGGCGGGCAAACGCAGGACGTGCAGCTGACCCTGGCTTCGCGCGGAGAAGGGGAGGCCCGCAGTGGCTACCTGGGCGCAGGCGTGCAGGGCGTCGAATGGCCGCCGGAAATGCTTCGTGAGGTGCGCTTCGGTCCGCTCGAGGGGGTTGTCGAAGGCATGCGGCAAACCTGGTCCATGAGCCTGCTGACCCTCGATTCGCTGAAGAAAATGCTCTTCGGCGAGCTCTCGGTAAAAAACTTGAGCGGGCCGATAACCATTGCTAAAGTGGCGGGCGCTTCAGCTGAGTCAGGGCTGGGGGATTTCCTGAAATTCCTTGCCTATCTGAGTATTAGCCTGGGGGTTCTCAATCTGCTGCCCATTCCCGTACTGGATGGTGGGCATCTGCTGTTTTACCTGGTCGAGTGGGTGCGTGGTCGCCCCTTGTCTGAGCGGGTTCAGGGTTGGGGGATGCAGATCGGCATCAGTCTGGTCATCGGGGTCATGTTGCTTGCCCTGGTCAACGACCTCAGCCGCCTGTGAGCATTGCTGAATACGTTCTTGAGATTTAAAAGAAGTGTCGCTTGAGCGGCAGTTTTTATCGTCAGTTGGAATAAGAAAGGACTTCATGAAACGTCTGCTGCTACCTGCGGTACTGTCCGCATTGATGATCGCCGAAGTTCACGCCGAGTCCTTCACCATCTCCGATATACGCGTCAACGGCCTGCAGCGGGTATCCGCCGGCAGCGTATTCGGCGCACTGCCCCTGAATGTGGGCGAACAGGTCGATGATCGCCAGTTGGTCGATGCCACTCGCTCCCTGTTCCGTACCGGCTTCTTCCAGGATATCCAGCTCGGTCGCGATGGCGACGTGCTGGTGGTTACCGTGGTCGAGCGTCCTTCCATCTCCGGTATCGAGATCGACGGCAACAAGGCCATCACCACCGAAGACCTGCTCAAGGGCCTGAACCAGTCTGGTCTGGCCGAGGGCGAGATCTTCCAGCGTGCCACCCTCGAGGGCGTGCGCAACGAGCTGCAGCGCCAGTATGTCGCTCAGGGCCGCTATTCGGCCGAGATCGAAGCCGAAGTGATTCCGCAGCCGCGTAACCGCGTGGCGCTGAAGATCACCATCAACGAAGGCACCGTTGCTGCCATCTCCCACATCAACGTGGTCGGCAACACCGTGTTCTCCGATGAAGACCTGGTCGACCTGTTCGAGCTGAAGACCACCAACTGGTTGTCGTTCTTCAAGAACGACGACAAGTATGCCCGCGAGAAACTGTCCGGTGACCTCGAGCGTCTGCGCTCCTACTACCTGGACCGCGGCTACATCAACATGGATATCAGCTCCACCCAGGTATCCATTACCCCGGACAAGAAGCACGTCTACATCACCGTCAACGTCGAAGAGGGCGAGAAGTACAGCGTCCGTGACGTGAAACTGTCCGGTGACCTCAAGGTCCCGGAAGAAGACGTGCGTGCACTACTGCTGGTCAAGGAAGGGCAGGTCTTCTCACGCAAGATCATGACCACTACCAGTGAGCTGATCACCCGCCGCCTGGGCAATGAAGGCTATACCTTCGCCAACGTCAACGGCGTGCCGGAAGCGCACGACGAGGACAACACTGTCTCGATCACCTTCTTCGTCGATCCGGGCAAGCGCGCCTACGTCAATCGCATCAATTTCCGTGGCAACACCAAGTCCGAAGACCAGGTACTGCGCCGCGAAATGCGCCAGATGGAAGGTTGCTGGGCCTCGACCTACCTGATCGACCAGTCCAAGGTGCGTCTGGAGCGTCTGGGCTTCTTCAAGGAAGTCAACGTCGAAACCCCGCAGGTGCCGGGCACCGACGATCAGATCGACGTCAATTACAGCGTCGAAGAGCAGCCGTCCGGCTCCATCACCGCCAGCGTCGGTTTCGCCCAGAACGCCGGTCTGATCCTCGGTGGTTCGATCAGCCAGAACAACTTCCTCGGTACCGGTAACCGCGTCAGCATCGGCCTGACCCGTAGCGAATACCAGACCCGATACAGCTTCGGCTTCGTTGACCCCTACTGGACCGTCGACGGTGTCAGCCTGGGTTACAACGCCTTCTACCGCACCACCGACTACGATGAGCTCGATGTCGACGTATCCAGCTACTCGGTCGACAGCCTGGGTGCAGGTATCAACATCGGCTATCCGATCAGCGAAACCGCGCGTCTGACCTATGGCCTGACCGTGCAGCAGGACAGCATCGACACCGGCCGTTACACCGTCGACGAGATTTTCGATTTCATCGACGCCGAGGGTGACAATTACCTGAACTTCAAGGGTTCCATCGGTT
>CAMPIF010000487.1 GCA_946886245.1 Ectopseudomonas composti
CGACTACATCGAGGTGGTGCGCGGCACCAACGATCCGCGCTACGGCCTGCACAACATTGGCGGCAACATCAATTTCGTCACCCGCCAGGGCGGCAACTACGCCGACGGCCGCCTGACCTACGGCAGCTTCAACACCCGCGAATTCCAGTTGGCCGTGGGCCACGAGGAAGGCAACTTCGCGCAGAACTACTTTCTGGCCAAGCAGGACTCCGACGGTTTTCGCGACAACAGCAACTCCAACAAGTATTCGCTGGGCGGCAAGTGGTTCGTCAGCGATGACGAGCAGACCATGAAGCTCGGTGTGGTCGCCCGCCTCTACCACCATCAGGCCGAGGAGCCGGGCTTTCTCACCGCGCAGGAGCTGGCCGCGAGCCGCTCGCAATCGCCGGAGAAGAACGCCAACGACAGCGACGACCGGGACATGAAGCACCTCAGCGCGCATGCCGACTTCCAGCTCGACGACGACCTGAGCCTGAGCAACAAGCTGTACTACAACAGCTACGACGATGAACGCACCGTGACCTTCACCCGCTACCCGGTCGGCAACGCACCGCGTCAGCGCCGTCAGTGGGAGGAACGCCAGACCGGCGTGCTGAGCAACCTGACCTGGCGTGCCCACGAGATGCTGACCCTCGACGGCGGCATCAACTACGAACAGCAGAACAACGAGTACCGCCGCTACCGCTACAACTTCGGCATTCCCACCGATTTCGACGCGCCGCCTGCGCGCACGCAGAATGACGACAGCTACACGCTGTACAACACCGGCGCCTATGCCCAGGCGATCATCCAGCCCATCGAGCAGCTCAAGATCATCCCGGCGTACCGCGTCGACACGTTCTCCGGTAATACCGAGCTGATGAGCGGCGAGAAGGCCGAGTTGCAGGACTACGGCTGGGTCGAACAGCCCAAGCTCAGCGTGGTGTACAGCATCACCCCGGACGTGAACGTCTACGCCAACTGGGGGCGCACCTTCCAGATCCTCACCGGCTCCACCGCACCGGCCTACATGACCGCCGGCCAGGCTTCGTACAAACCGTCGATCAACACCGGCAAGGAAGTGGGCGTGAAGTTCAAGCCCTTTGCCGGCTCGCAAGCGCGCATCGCCCTGTGGCAACAGGAAGCCACCGATGAGGTTTCCAACATGCCCGCGACCGGCACCACGGTCGGCCTGGGTGAAACCCGACGTCGCGGTATCGACATGCAGCTCACCGCTCAGTTGAACGAACAGTGGACAGTGTGGGACTCGCACGCCATTCAGGAGGCCAAGGTGGTCAGCGCCTTTACCGACGGCGGTCGCTCGCTGGCAGGCACCGAGGTGATCTCCACGCCACGCTATATCAGCAACGCTGGCGTCGACTATCAGTTCAACGACGCCTGGCGCTTCGGCCTGCAAGCTCGCGCGCAAGGCGATTACTACATCGACACGCTCAACGAACAGGGCAAGTACGGCGGCTTCGCGGTGCTCGATGCCAACGTGCGCTATCAGGTATCGGCCTCCACCAGCCTCGACCTGCAGATGAAAAACCTGACGGACCGCGATTACGAGTACGTATGGTTCGACAACTTCTTCTGGGCCGCTGGCGACGAGCAACCGATGTTCTCCCCCGCTCCGGGCCGCTCGGCCTATCTGTCGGTGAACATGAAGCTGTAAGCCGCAGCCACGCTGAAGAAGCGCTGCCACGCACGGCATCGCGCCGAACGTAGGGTGCGCCATGCGCACCAACTGCGTCACCGCGAAACATCCGGTGCGCGGGCGCAGCCTACGACAGCCGCTCTCAGAGGTATTTCAGCCAGCGAATATCACGACGCCGCGCCTTGAGTCGGGCAAACCATTGCGTGGGTGCAAACAACAGCACCGCCAGCAGCAGCGTCGAGCCCCATACCCAGGCCATCGAATCGAAGCCGAAGTAATGCCCCTGGTTCGCGCCCCAGATGGCGAAGGCGGCGATGTAGAGCAGCTTCAGCAGGTAAAGATGGAGCAGGTAGAAGAACATCGGCGCGCTGCCGAACACAGCCAGGGCACGCACCATGCGTCCATCGTTGCGGCGCTCGAAGTACGCCAGCAGCAACAGGCCGACGCCCAGCGTCAGCGCCAGGAACAGCACCGACGGCGGGTACTTGGTGATGTTGAGCAAGCTCATTACCGTCTGCACCCAGGTCTCCCCGACCGCCCAGGGTTTCTCGCCATAGCCATTGACCAGGCGCAACAGCACGAACAGCGCCAGCGCAGCGAAACCGGCGCGACGCAGCCATTGCAGACGTTGCTCGGGCGCGCTCGAGCCGCGGAACCACGGGCCGATCACATAGCCCAGGGCAATCACCCCGGTCCACGGCAACAGCGGGTAGGAGGTACGCAGGCGCAGCGCGTCGGGAAACTCGATCCAGCCACGGTCATGCAGCACTGCCCAGGGAATGTGCATCGCCGACTCCGGGCCGAAATGCAGCCCGTCGAGCAGATTGTGCCCCGCCACCAGCATCAGGCCCAGCGCCGCCAGCCACGCACGCGGCAGCCACAGCAGCACGGCGAGCGCCAGCATGCTCAGGCCGATGGCCCAGATCACCTGCAGATAGATCACCGTGGGTGGAAACTGGAAGGTCCAGGCAAAGTTGACCAGGGTGAACTCCAGCACCACGAGAAACAGCCCGCGCTTGAACAGGAAGGCGCTGGTCGCCGCCCGGCTCATCTGCTTCTCGCCATAGAGAAACGCCGAAAGCCCGGTGAGCAGGATGAATACCGGCGCGCACAGATGTGCCAGGGTGCGGCTGAAGAACAGCGCAGGATCGGTGGCGGTCACGTCCATCGGGTCGCCGACCTGCTGATGCAGGTAGAAGGTTTCGCGAACGTGATCGAGCAACATGAAGAGGATGACCAAGCCACGCAGGGCGTCGATCGAGAGCAGGCGATTGGAGGACATGGAGGGCTTAGAATGGGGCGTGGAAGAAACGTAATACTATAACTCTTTCGCGCTAGCGATGTGCCCAATCTACCGCCGCCATCACGCGCCATGCGGTCACATCATGCTGAACGATGCACGGCGAAGGCAGTCGGAAAAGCAGGACAATCGTCACGGAAAACCTGCCCCATGCTGCCCAACCGCGCCCTCTTTTCCGCCTTAGTCGTGGCCCTGCTCAGCCCCCTGGCCGAGGCACAGGAGCCGTTGCGCATCCAGAGCCTGCAACGCTGTGGCGACTTGCTCGCCAGCGCAAAGCAGGACTGGTGCATGCAGGTGCGTGGCCTTGGCGAGAAGCTGCCCAGGTTGCGGCTCGGCGAGGACACGCTGCCCGCCTCGGCAGTCGAACGCAGTGGCAATGGCCTGCGCCTGCAGCTGAACAGTGACGAACAGCGCAGCGCACCGCTGTGGCTGGAGGATGGCGCGCGCGCCAGCAATCCGGTGTGGCTGTCGCTGCATCGCAGCCATGTGCTCGCGGCGGGTCCGGATGAAGTGGCGAAGAACATGGATGGCCTGACCACCTATGTCGATCTGGTCAGCCTGCTGATCGAGGAGAGCCACGACGGCCTCGACGAGGCCAGGCGGCTGGCGAAGAAATACGACGCCCGGGTGGTCGGCGCCATTGCCCCGCTGAACGTCTACCAGTTGCGCCTGCCGGTGAAC
>CAMPIF010000488.1 GCA_946886245.1 Ectopseudomonas composti
CGTTCCTCTTCGCCATCCTGCTGATCGTGCTGTTTGCCGGCGGCAGCTACTGGGACTGGTTCCCGCTGCGCGGCCTGACGTCGAACAACTTCGAGCAACTGAGCCTCGGCGGCAAGATTCTCGACTATCTCTGGCACCTGGTGCTGCCGGTTACGGCCCTGGTCATCGGTAACTTCGCCACCCTGACCCTGCTGACCAAGAACAGCTTTCTCGACGAGATCAACAAACAGTACGTGGTGACCGCCCGCGCCAAGGGCCTGACCAACCATCGCGTGCTCTACGGCCACGTATTCCGTAACGCCATGCTGCTGATCATCGCCGGCTTCCCCGCCGCCTTCATCGGCATCTTCTTCACCGGCTCGCTGCTGATCGAGGTGATCTTCTCCCTCGACGGCCTGGGCCTGATGAGCTTCGAAGCGGCGATCAACCGCGACTATCCGGTGGTGTTCGGCACCCTGTTCATCTTCACCTTGCTGGGGCTGATCGTGAAACTGATCGGTGACATCACCTACACCCTGGTCGATCCGCGTATCGACTTCGAAAGCCGGGAGGGTTGAGCATGAAACTTTCCCCTCTCAATCGACGCCGCTTCGACCGTTTCAAGGCGCACAAGCGTGGCTGGTGGTCGCTGTGGCTGTTTCTCATCCTGTTTGGCCTGAGCCTCGGTGCCGAACTGATCGCCAACGACAAGCCGCTGGCCGTGCGTTACGACGGGCAGTGGTATTTTCCGGTGCTCAAGCGCTACCCGGAAACCGTGTTCGGCGGCGAATTCCCGCTGCAGGCCAACTACAAGAGCCCCTACATTCAGGACCTGATAGCGGAAAAGGACGGCTGGATGATCTGGCCGCCCATCCCGTTCAGCTATTCGAGCATCAACTACGACCTGGAAGTACCGGCCCCCGCACCGCCCTCGGCGCAGAACTGGCTGGGCACCGACGATCAGGGCCGTGACGTGCTGGCACGGGTGATCTACGGCTTTCGCATCTCGGTGCTGTTCGCCCTGATCCTGACCCTGGCCAGCTCGGTGATCGGCGTGATCGCCGGCGCGCTGCAGGGCTTCTATGGCGGCTGGGTCGACCTGATCGGTCAACGCTTTCTGGAAATCTGGTCGGGCCTGCCGGTGCTCTATCTGCTGATCATCCTGGCCAGCTTCGTGCAGCCCAATTTCTGGTGGTTGCTGGGCATCATGCTGCTGTTCTCCTGGATGAGCCTGGTCGACGTGGTGCGCGCCGAGTTCCTGCGCGGGCGCAATCTCGAGTACGTGCGCGCGGCGCGGGCGCTGGGCATGGAGAATGGCGCCATCATGTTCCGCCATATCCTGCCCAACGCCATGGTCTCGACCATGACCTTCATGCCCTTCATCCTCACTGGCGCGATCGGCACCCTGACGGCTCTGGACTTCCTCGGTTTCGGCCTGCCCCCTGGCGCGCCATCGCTGGGTGAACTGGTCGCTCAGGGCAAGAGCAACCTGCAGGCACCCTGGCTGGGTATCAGCGCCTTCGCCGTATTGGCGATCATGCTGAGCCTGCTGGTATTCATCGGTGAAGCTGCCCGCGATGCCTTCGACCCGAGGAAATGACATGAGCCAGAACGAAACCCTGCTGCAAGTACGCGACCTGGCCGTCGAGTTCGTCACGGGCGAGCAGTGCCAGCGCGTGGTCGAGAACGTCAGCTTCGACATTCACAAAGGCGAGACCCTGGCCCTGGTCGGTGAAAGTGGCTCGGGCAAGTCGGTTACCGCGCACTCGATCCTGCGCCTGCTGCCCTACCCGCTCGCGCGCCATCCACACGGCAGCATCGAGTACGCCGGTGAAGACCTGCTCAAGCTCAGCGAAGGCCGCCTGCGCGGCATTCGCGGCAACCGCATCGCCATGG
This sequence comes from Ectopseudomonas composti, assembly GCA_946886245.1. Next base: position 1,876 of record CAMPIF010000488.1, read on the forward strand.
TCTTTCAGGAGCCGATGACCTCGCTCAACCCGCTGCACTGCATCGAGAAGCAGATCAACGAGGTGCTTGCCCTGCACAAGGGCCTGCGCGGCAAGGCCGCCAGCGCGCGTACCCTGGAACTGCTGGAGCTGGTCGGCATCCCGGAACCGAAGAAGCGCCTGAAGGCCTACCCCCACGAACTCTCAGGCGGCCAACGGCAGCGCGTGATGATCGCCATGGCCCTGGCCAATGAACCTCAACTGCTGATCGCCGACGAGCCGACCACCGCCCTGGACGTCACCGTACAGCTGAAGATCCTCGAATTGCTCAAGGATCTGCAGGCGCGCCTGGGCATGTCGCTGCTGCTGATCAGCCACGACCTCAACCTGGTTCGCAGAATTGCCCACCGCGTATGTGTCATGCAACGCGGTCGCATCGTCGAACAGGCGTCGTGTGAAGAATTGTTCCAGGCTCCGCAGCATCCCTACACCCAGGAACTGCTCGGTGCCGAGCCCAGCGGCGACCCTGCGGCCAACCCTGCGGGCCAGCCGCTGCTGGAAGTGGACGACCTGCGCGTGTGGTTCCCGATCAAAAAGGGCCTGCTGCGCCGGACGGTGGATCATGTCAAAGCGGTGGACGGTATCAACTTCAGCCTGCCCCAGGGTCAGACCCTGGGCATCGTCGGTGAAAGTGGTTCCGGCAAATCCACACTGGGCATGGCCATTCTGCGGCTGCTCGGCAGTCGCGGTGATATCCGCTTTCAGGGTCAGCAGTTGCAGGGCCTGAGTCAGCAGGAAGTACGCCCGCTGCGCAGGCAGATGCAGGTGGTGTTTCAGGACCCCTTCGGCAGCCTGAGCCCACGCATGTCGGTGAGCCAGATCGTCGGTGAGGGTCTGCGCATTCACGGCATGGGCAACGAGGCGGAGCAGGAACAAGCCATCATCGACGCGCTTTTGGAGGTAGGGCTGGACCCGCAGACGCGGCATCGCTACCCCCACGAGTTTTCTGGCGGGCAACGGCAGCGGATTGCCATTGCCCGGGCACTGGTGTTGAAACCGGCGCTGATCCTGCTCGACGAGCCCACTTCGGCGCTCGACCGCACGGTGCAGCGTCAGGTGGTGGAGTTGTTGCGCGGCTTGCAGGCCAAGTACAACCTGACCTATCTGTTTATCAGCCATGACCTGGCGGTAGTCAGAGCGCTGAGCCACCAGTTGATGGTGGTCAAGCAGGGCCAGGTGGTCGAACAGGGGTCTGCCGAGTCGATCTTCAATGCACCGCAACACCCTTATACGCAGCAATTGCTGGAAGCCGCTTTTCTGGCCCCGGCAACGGCTCACTGATCCTTGAAACAGGAAGAGGAATAGCACAATGGGTTTTCTAACCGGTAAGCGCGTACTCATCGTTGGCGTTGCCAGCAAACTGTCCATCGCCTCGGGCATCGCCGCCGCCATGCACCGCGAAGGTGCCGAGCTGGCCTTCACCTACCAGAACGAGAAGCTCAAGGGCCGCGTAGAAGACTTCGCTGCCGGCTGGGGCTCCAGCGCCGACCTGTGCTTCCCTTGCGATGTGGCCAGCGACGAGGAAATCGCTTCGGTGTTCGAAGCGCTGAGCAAGAAATGGGATGGCCTGGACTGCATCGTCCACTCGGTCGGCTTCGCTCCGGGCGATCAGCTCAACGGCGACTTCACCGACGTCACCACCCGTGAAGGCTTCAAGATCGCCCACGACATCAGCGCCTACAGCTTCGTTGCCC
>CAMPIF010000489.1 GCA_946886245.1 Ectopseudomonas composti
TTCCAGGACTTTCGGGCGACTTGGCGTCGATATCGCCACGTGTTTTCTGTTACGTGGCGAAACGTCGGGTCGCGCCGAGGGCCGCAATCGATCTGGTCAGGCGGGGCGTCCATGGCCAGGAACGGGTCTTTTGAGCGGACGGAAATGCGCGGATCGAGTGTCGCCCAATCGAAGGTTGGGGTTGAAGCCGTGTGCGCCTTGACAGTTTGCCGTGGGCTTCTCTAGGATGCGCTCTGCGCCGATTTAAACAGCTACTTGCGGGGCGCCACAGGGTGTTGTCATCAACGCCTGAAATTCCGCTAAAGCGCTGGTTCGGTGTCGCCTCTCACCGCTGCCCAGCGGGATTCTCGAGGCGGAGACTCGACCATGATCTGTCCCCAACCCCTTATTCGTCTGGCGCCCATCACATCGGGCCTGCTGCTGCGCAATCCGCGCGTGCTGCTGGGCGGCAGCCATCAACCCACCTTGTTGCGCTATCTCGAAGGCTGGCCCAAGCGTTGGGCCGGGTCGCGTGCCTTTCGCATCCAGTTCGTGCAGAACGGCGAGTCGCTGAGCCGCTTCGCGCGCGACAGCTTCGACCTGGCGGTGATCCAGGCGCCCAGCGCCGAGGACGTGGCACAAACCGTCGATGAGTTGGTGCGAGTGGCGCGTCAGGGCCTGATCACCCGCCGCTAGGGTATCGCAGGGGCGTCTAGGCCGGGCGCCTCAAACATCCCGTGGTCGCTGGTGTGCAGCGAATGCCTGCTTACCAGCGGTGCGCACGGCGCCCCCTGCGCGCCAGGTCTCAGGGATACTCGATCTCGACGATATAGCAGGTCTTCTCACCGCTGGGGCTGTGCACCCGCACTTCGGCGTCGAGCGCCTTGCCGACCAGGGCGCGGGCCAGTGGCGAGTCGATGCTGATCAGGCCCTGCTTGAGGTCCAGCTCGTCGGGGCCGACGATGCGGTAGCGCGACTGTGCGCCGTCCTCGTCTTCGATGGTGACCCAGGCGCCGAAGTACACCTTGTTCGGATCGGATGGTTTGTCGCTGACGACCTTGAGCTTCTCCAGGCGCTTGGTGAGAAAGCGCACGCGGCTGTCGATCTCGCGCAGCATCTTCTTGCCGTAGGTGTATTCGGCATTCTCCGAGCGATCACCCTGGGCCGCTGCTTCGCTGACCGATTGCGTCACCTGCGGTCTGCGCACATGCCACAACTCGTGAAGCTCGGCGCGCAGGCGCGCTTCGCCTTCGGGTGTGATCAGTGGCGTACCGGCAGGGCGAGGGGGGCGATAGCGGCTCATGGTGTCTCTGCAAGATGAAAGGGGCGCCAGTCTAGCAAACCCTTCTCCAGCTTCTCAGCCTTCGCGCAATACGCTCAACGGGCTGGCATTCAGCGCGCGGCGAGTGCCGAGCACGCCGGCCAGACCGATCAGCAGCGCGCCGATCAGCGGCAGCAGGAGCAACCATGGGTGAGGTTGCCAGCTCATGTCGAATGCGTAGCGATAGAGCAGAAAGCTCACCAGCTCGCAGCCCAGCGCGGCCAGCAGGCCGGCGGCCGCGCCGAGCAGGCCGAACTCGGCGCGGCGAGCGCTGATCAGCAGCTTGCGTTCGGCGCCCAAGGCGCGCAGCAGCGCTCCCTGGCGGATGCGCTCGTCCAGTGTCGCCTGCAGCCCTGCAAGCAGCACGGTGATGCCGGCGGCGAGCACGAACAGCAGCACGTACTCGATGGCCAGGGTGACCTGAGCGAGGATGCTGCGCAGTTGCGCCAGCAGGGCATCGACCTGCAGCAGCGTCACGCTGGGGAAGGCGCGGCTGAGGGCTACCAGCTCCGCGTCCTGGCCGGGCGGCAGGTAGAAGCTGGTCAGGTAGGTGGCAGGCAGGTCCTGCAGGGTCTGCGGCTCGAAGATCATGTAGAAGTTGGGCTGGAAACTGTCCCAGTCCACCTGGCGCAGGCTGGTGACCTGAGCTTCGCGTTCGATGCCGCCGACATTGAAACGCAACTGGTCGCCGAGCTTCAGTTGCAGGCTTTCGGCCAGTTCGGATTCGACGGAAACGCCAGGCAGTTCGCTGGCGTGCGCAGCGCCCCACCAATTGCCAGCGGTGAGCAGGTTGTCCGATGGCAGAGCCTCGGCCCAGGTCAGGCTCAGGTCGCGCTGGATGGCGCGCTCGCCGCGGCTTTCCTTGGTTACCAGTTGGCGCACCGGCTCACCGTTGATCATGATCAGCCTACCCGGCACCACGGGGTACAGCGGGGCTGGATGCGGCGACAGCTCGGCCAGGCGTGCGGCGAATGCATCGCGTTCGGCAGGCAGCACGTTGAGCGCGAAGTGATTGGGCGCGTCCTCCGGCAACTGGTCCTGCCAGGTATCGAGCAATTCGCCACGCAGCAGGGCGATCAGCGCCATGGCCAGCAGGATAAGGCCGAACGCCAGCGCTTGCCCGGCTGCCGCCAGCGGGTGGCGCAGTAACTGGCCCAGGCCCAGGCGCCAGGGCAGGGCGGCGCGCTGCAGCAGGCGGCGCAGGCTCTGCAAGCCGAGCAGCAACAGACCGCCGAGCAGCAATGCGGCGAGTAGTCCACCACCCAGCAGCGCCAGCGTCAGGCGCAGATCCAGGCTCAGGCGCCACATGATCAAACCCAGCGCGATCAGCGCGGCACCGTAGACCAGCCAGGAGCTGGCCGGCACCGGCAGCATGTCGCGGCGTAGCACGCGCAGCGGTGGCACGCGGCCAAGCGCGGCCAGCGGCGGCAGGGCAAAACCGGCCAGCGCCACCAGGCCGGTGGCCATGCCGGCCAATGCGGGCCACAGATCGGCAGGCGGCAGATCATCCGGAATCAGCCCGCGCAGCAAATGGAAGAGAACGTGCTGGCCGGCCCAGCCGAGCAGTGCGCCGATTACGCAGGCGATCAGCCCCAGCAGTGCCAGTTGCAGGCCGAACAATGCCAGCGCTTCACGCCGTGACAGCCCGAGGCAGCGCAGCAGTGCACTAGCATCGAAGCGCCTTGCCGCGAAGCGCGCAGCCGACAAGGCCACGGCGACGCCAGCAAGCAATACTGCCGCCAGGCTGGCCAGGTTCAGGTAGCGCTCGGCGCGGCCGAGGGCGCCGCCGACCTGGCGATTGCCATCGCGCGCGTCGTCCAGACGCTGGTTGGGTGCCAGGCCGGCTTCAACTGCCTGACGGTAGGCCGCCAGGGCGTTGGCATCGCCGCGCCAGAGTTCCCGAAAGCGCACACGGCTGCCGGGTTGTACCACTTCAGTCGCGGCAAGGTCGTCCAGATGCATCAGCACGCGCGGCGTCAGGCTGTAAAAGTCGCCAGCCGTGTCGGGGTCATAGGTCAGAACACGGCTCAGGCGCAGGGTTTTGGCGCCTATTTCCAGTTCATCGCCAATCTTCAGGTTCAGCGCGACCATCAGGCGCGCTTCGGCCCAGACTTCTCCGGGGCGCGGGCCGGAACCCACTTCCTCTGGCGCGTAGGGTTCGGCAGCGCTTCTCAGCTCGCCGCGCAGCGGGTATTGATTGTCGGCGGCCTTGACGCTGGCCAGCTGAATGCCTTCCTGGGCGGCGACCACGCTGGAGAACTCTACCGCTCGTGCGTGATCGAGGCCCAGCTTGAGCCCCGCGTCT
>CAMPIF010000490.1 GCA_946886245.1 Ectopseudomonas composti
GCGTTCGCCAGCAGGCGTCAGGCGCGCACCACCGCCGCCCTTGCCGCCGACGCTGCGGCTGACCAAGGGCTGCTCGGACAGGTTGTTCAGCTCGTCGATGGCGTCCCAGGCCGCCTTGTAGCTCAGCCCGGCGGCCTTGGCGGCGCGGGTGATGGAGCCTTGTGCGGCGATCTGCTCGAGCAGGGCCAGGCGTTTCGGGCGGCGGCTGAGCAATTGGGCGATGGAATCGAGCTGCGACATGGTTCAGGCGTGGCCAGGGAGGATGTCGGGCACGGTGCGTGACTGCGCCAGGCGCGTCAAGTCAGCCATCGCCCGGCCGTGGCGTGCGTGCCAGGCAATACACATCGACGCGCAGGGCGCCGGCGCGACGCAGCAGGTGGGCGAGCACGCCTGCCGTGGCGCCGGTGGTGAGTACGTCGTCGACCAGCGCCAGATGAGCGCCGGCAACCTTGGCTTGCCGGGCCAGGTCGAAGGCCTGGCGCAGATTGCGCTTGCGCGTCGCGGCGTCCAGCCCTTGCTGTGCGGGCGTGTCGACGCGGCGCTGGAGCCAGTCATGCTGCACCGGCAGATCCAGGCTGGCACCCAGCCAGTCGGCGAGCATCTGTGCCTGATTGAAGCCGCGTCGACGCTGGCGCTTGCGGGCCAGCGGCACCGGCAGCAGCGCCAGGGGGCGGGGCAGACCTTCATCGAAGGCGTGGCGCAGGTGTTCGGCCAGCAGCTCGGCGAGCAGGCGACCCTGTGGCCATTGCGCCTGATGCTTGAAGCGGGTGATCAGGTTGTCGACCGGGAAGGCGTAGCGCCAGGGCGCTTCCACGCGGGTGAAACTCGGTGGTTTCGATTGGCAGGCGCCGCAGATCAGGTCATGAGCCGACAATGGCACCGCACAGATCTGGCAATGGGCTCCGAGCCAGGGCAGTTCGGATTCGCAGGCCGTGCAGATGTTGTGCGTGGGATGATCGGTGGCTTCGTCGCAGAGCTGGCAATGGCGCTGTTGGCGTAGCCAGGCAAGGCGTTGCAGAGCGGTGAGATCAAACGGAGGCATGGCGGCTCGTCCTTGAGCAGTGGTGCCTGGAGTTTAGTCAGCGTCAGCGGATGAGCCAGCCCATCACGACCAGACCGAGAAACAGCCAGATCACCCCGCCGATGATCGAGCCACGCAACAGCGAGCGGGCGCCGCTGAACAACAACAGCAGGCCGATGATCAGCAGGATGATGCTGAAGATCGACACGTCCATGCCAATGGCCCTGGCCAGGCCATGGAGAAAGTCGTCGATGGCATCGGCCATGGCGCCCAGCACGCCGGACAGCATGTCGACGATGAAACGGATGGCACGACCCAGCGCTTCGCCGAGCCCTTCGAAAAAACCTTCTACTTGCATGCAGAACATCCTGTTGGAGGGGTAACACGCTGTTGAAAAACTACCTGCGTTGCCATTGCTGCGTTAAAAACAGGCTCGTGCGCGAGTCCGATCAAAATGCTCATTTACAGCTCGTAAAGTCGAGCGCGACTCCGACCGTTTTTCGCCTGTTTTTGCGGGGCCGCCATCGGTATTGCACTGGCTGCCTCGCCTACGTTTTTCAACGGCCTGGTAAGTATTTGGCCTTGTGCCATGACATAAGTTCTATTGGTCAATAATTGATCATGTGTAAACCTGTGTCTTTGTTGTGGTTGACAGCATCCAATCGCCACTTATGATGGCCAAAGCCTGAATGCCCCGTGTGGGCCTGACAACAGATGCCACCAAGCGTCGAAGGACTTCTCAGATGAGCGCAACCGCTGCAATCACCACCCGCCACGACTGGAGCCTCGCCGAGGTTCGCGCGCTGTTCGAGCAGCCGTTCAATGATCTGTTGTTCCAGGCGCAGACCGTCCATCGCCAGCACTTCGATGCCAACCGCGTGCAGGTCTCGACATTGCTGTCGATCAAGACCGGCGCCTGCCCGGAAGACTGCAAGTACTGCCCGCAGTCCGGCCACTACAACACCGGCCTGGACAAGGAAAAACTGATGGAAGTGCAGAAGGTGCTGGAGGCGGCCGCCGAGGCCAAGGCCATCGGTTCCACGCGCTTCTGCATGGGCGCGGCCTGGAAACATCCATCCGCCAAGGACATGCCCTACGTGTTGGAGATGGTGAAGGGCGTGAAGAAGCTCGGCCTGGAAACCTGCATGACCCTCGGTCGCCTCGATCAGGAGCAGACCCAGGCGCTGGCCGAAGCGGGGCTGGACTACTACAACCACAACCTCGATACCTCGCCGGAGTTCTACGGCAACATCATCACCACCCGCACCTACGGCGAGCGTCTGCAGACCCTGGCCTACGTGCGCGAAGCGGGGATGAAGATCTGTTCCGGCGGCATCCTCGGCATGGGCGAGTCGGTGGACGATCGCGCCGGGTTGCTGATTCAGCTGGCGAATCTGCCGGAGCACCCGGAAAGCGTGCCGATCAACATGCTGGTCAAGGTCAAGGGCACGCCGCTGGCCGAGGAGAAGGACGTCGACCCGTTCGACTTTATCCGTACCCTGGCCGTGGCGCGGATCATGATGCCCAGGTCCCACGTGCGGCTGTCCGCGGGCCGCGAGGCGATGAACGAGCAGATGCAGGCCCTGGCCTTCATGGCCGGCGCCAACTCGATCTTCTACGGCGAGAAGCTGCTGACCACCGCCAACCCGCAGGCGGACAAGGACATGGCCCTGTTCAAGCGCCTCGGCATCAAACCCGAAGAGCGCGAAGAGCATGCCGATGAGGTGCACCAGGCGGCCATCGAGCAGGCGCTGGTCGAGCAGCGCGACGCCAAGCTGTTCTACAACGCCGCTTCGGCCTGATATTTCCCAGGTGGATGGATGAAGCGTCATTCACCCTACGCAGCCCGAGGCCATGCGTAGGGTGGATAACCCGCTTGCGGTTATCCACCAATCTCCGGTGCTCCCCATGTCTTTCGACCTTGCAACTCGCCTGGCTGACCGTCAGGCCGCCGACCTGTTCCGCCAGCGCCCGCTGCTGCAGACCCCGCAGGGGCCGCAGGTACGAGCCGATGATCAGGAGTTGCTGGCGTTCTGTTCCAATGACTATCTTGGCCTGGCCAACCACCCCGAGGTGATCCGCGCCCTGCAGCAGGGCGCGCAGCAATGGGGCGTCGGCGGCGGCGCCTCGCACCTGGTGATCGGCCACAGCACGCCGCACCATGAACTGGAAGAAGCGCTGGCCGCGTTCACCGGTCGGCCGCGTGCGCTGCTGTTCTCCACCGGGTACATGGCCAACCTGGCCGTCGTCACCGCGCTGCTCGGGCAGGGCGACAGCGTAATTCAGGATCGTCTCAACCACGCTTCGCTGCTCGATGCCGGGCTGCTCTGCGGTGCACGGTTCTCCCGCTACCTGCACAACGATGCGGTGAGCCTGGCCAACCGCTTGCGCAAGGCCAGTGGCAACTGTCTGGTGGTCACCGATGGCGTGTTCAGCATGGACGGCGATCTGGCCGATCTGCCGACGTTGTGTGCCGAGGCGCGCGCCAGGCAGGCCTGGGTGATGGTCGATGATGCTCACGGTTTCGGCCCGCTGGGCGCCACCGGTGGCGGTATTGTCGAGCACTTCGGTCTGGGTC
>CAMPIF010000491.1 GCA_946886245.1 Ectopseudomonas composti
CGTCGTCGTCGGCATCGACCTGCCGGAGATGAAGCAGTTCGACCTGGTCGACGAGATCCACGGCCACGCCAAGGCCGCTTTCGACCATCGACAGCATCGCCTGGATATCGTCGACCTCGATCCACTCCTGCAGCACCAGCGAGTGGTCGCGCAGAAAGCGCTCCACCTGCCGGCCACCGAAGGAGGAGCGGCTGTAGCGGATAAAGGGCTGCTCGCGAATCACCGACAGCCAGTCATCGCCCACCACGTCGCTGGCCGCCAGCAGCACGTAGTTCTCGCATGCCAGCGGCGCCCACTCCAGCTCACGGGGCGGCTCGAACGCCGGACGAATGAGGATGGCCAGGTCGAGCTCTCCGGCTTCGACTCGATCCATCAGCTGCAGGGAAACGCCAGGCGACAGATTGACCCGACAGTTGGCAAAGCGCTGGCGAAACGGCACCAGCGCGCGCGTGAGGATGGTCGCGTGCACCGAGGCGATCGCGCCGATCTCCAGCGGTTTGGCCCATTCCTCGTCCTGAGTCGGCTCGCCCAGGGCATCGAAACCGGCGACCAGCACCTCGGCACGCGCCAGCGTGCGCAGCCCTGCAGCGTTCAGCGTGGCCGAACGACCGGTGCGATCGAACAGAGCGAAACCAAGGCTTTCTTCCAGGCGGCGCATATGACCGCTGACGGCTGCCTGGGTCAGGCCGATGCGCTCACCAGCGGCGCTGAAGGTGCCATAGCGAGCCACCGCTATCAGCGTGCGCAGTTCGATGATCATGTCGATTGATAAGATTCTGTTTTGCTCATGATCAGAACATATAGTTTTTTAAGAGGCTTGTCGCCGAATAGGATGATTCCACTCACCAACGAGGGAACCCCGATGACCGCACTCTGCCCGTTCCACCTGGCCTTTCCAGTTGACGACCTGGCCGCCGCCCGCGACTTCTACGGCAACCTGCTCGGCTGCAGCGAAGGTCGCAGCTCGTCAGAGTGGATCGACTTCAATTTCTATGGCCATCAGATCGTCGCCCACCTGGCGCCTGACGAAGCAGGCTCGGTACCGGCCAACGCGGTCGACGGCCACGGCGTGCCGGTGCGCCACTTCGGCGTCGTCCTGCCGATGCACGACTGGCAGGTCGCTGCCGATAAACTCACCGCCGCCGGTGTCGAGTTCATCATCGAGCCCTATATCCGCTTCAAGGGCGAGCCGGGCGAACAGGCGACGATGTTCTTCAAGGACCCAAGCGGCAACGCCGTCGAAATGAAGGCTTTCGCCGATATCAACAACCTGTTCGCCCGCTGACAGCGAAAGGAACGCCCCATGCAAACGCTCAAGGTTGCAATCGCCGGTTTCGGCGGTGTCGGCCGCGCCACGGCGAACCTGCTGTTGCAACGTCGCGACCACTATCGCCAGGTCTACGGCGTGGATGTGCGACTGGTTGCCGTATGTGGCTCACGCGCCGGCCTGGCCGATGCCAACGGCCTGCAGGCGAACCAGCTGGACGACCTGCAGCCCGGGCTGTCCGGCCCGGATTTCGTCGCGGCGAGTGGCGCCGAGGTGCTGATCGAGGCCGGCCCCAGCGATTTTCGCAGCGGCGGGCCAGGCCTGGACTACCTCTGTGCGGCGCTGTCTGCCGGGCGGGACTGCATCGTCATCGCCAAGGGCGCGCTGGTGCATAGCGGGCCGCGTCTGCGCGAACTGGCACGCGCCTCCGGGGCGCAGCTGAAACTCAGCGGTGCGGCAGCCGCCGCCCTGCCCACACTCGACCTGCTCGAGCACAGCCTGGCTGGCTGCAAGCTGCTCAGCGTCGAGGGCATTCTCAACGCCACCACCAACTACCTGCTCGACGCCATGCGCACCCAGGGGCTTGGTTTCGATGCAGCACTGCGCGAGGCACAAGCCGGCGGTTTCGCCGAAGCGGATACGCGCAACGACACCGAAGGTTGGGACACTGCCTGCAAACTCCTGCTGCTGGCCAACTTTGGCCTTGGCGCCCAGCTGACAATGGCTGACGTCGAGGTCGATGGCATCCATTCGGTCACCGCGCAGCGTATCGAAGCCTGGCAAGCACAGGGCCTGGTTCCCCGTCTGGTCGGCAGCCTCAGCTCCGTGGACGGTGCGATCCGCGCCAGCGTCGGGATCAAGACCTATCCGCTGTCCGACCCCTTCGCCCTGGTGAACGGGAAGAACAAGGCGATCCGCATCAACAGCGACGCCATGGGCGAGACGATCGCCATCGGTGGCGGCGCTGAACCTCTCGCCACAGCCGCCGCTGCCCTGAAGGACCTCGAACACATTCTCCAGGCCAGGGGGCGTTCCCCCCTCCTTTATTGACGGACACTGCGCATGACCCAACGCACCCTGCAAGCCATCCGCCACGTCGGTTTCGAGGATCTCGGCAGCTTCGAGGCGCCGCTGCGCGCTGCCGGCTACCAGATCGAGTACATCGACGCCGCGGAACGTGACCTCGGCCAACTCGACCCGCTCGCAGCCGACCTTCTGCTGGTGCTAGGCGGCCCTATCGGCGTCTATGACCACGACCGCTACCCGCTCCTCTCCGATGAACTGGAAATACTGCGCGCACGCCTGGCAGCCGATAAGCCGACGCTGGGCATCTGCCTCGGTGCGCAGCTGATGGCGGCGGCATTGGGCTCCAGGGTCTATCCGGGCCCCGCCAAGGAAATCGGCTGGTCGACGCTGGAGCTGGCAGCCTCCGACTATCAGCCGCTTGCCGCCCTGCGCGACGTCGCCGTGCTGCATTGGCATGGCGATACCTTCGACCTGCCGCAAGGCTGCACCCTGCTCGCCTCGACCCCGCTGTGCCGCCAGCAGGCCTTCGCTCGCGGGCAGAACGTGCTGGGCCTGCAGTTTCACCCGGAGGTGCGCGGCGTGCGCTTCGAGCATTGGCTGCTGGGCCATGCCAGCGAACTGGCCAGTTCGGGCATCGATCCCGTCGCCCTGCGTCACGACGCCAAGCGTCATGCCAGCGCCCTCGAGCGAGCGAGTGCGATCTTTCTCGGCGATTGGCTGGCCAGGCTGAAGCACTGAACACGGCGGTAGGCCCGAGCCCGGGTACCACCGACTCACGCAGCGCCTGCATCCTGTAAACACTTCGTAAATGCGATGGATTTTCATTAACTCACCTAGTAAAAGATAGCTTGCTTTCGATCCTCCCGGAGCAGCGCTTGCCGCTGCTCGTCTCGACCCGGAGTCCAGCATGTCTATCCGCTCTCACCTGCAACGCACTGCGGCGGCGATTACCACGTCGCTGCTGCTCGCCCTGCCCCTGCACGCCAGCGAACGCATGCTGGACGGTGCCTACGGTCCAGTGAAAATCAGCGGCACTGCGCAGCGCGTGGTGGCACTGGGCGACAGCGCCCTGGATGCGGCGCTGTCACTCGGCATACAGCCGGTCGGCACCCTGGCCAGTCGCGGCGGCGACGACGTGCCGGACTATCTCAAGACCACGGCAGGCAGGATCACCCTGGTGGGCAGCGTGCGCGAACCCAACCTGGAGGCCATCCTGCGCCTGCAGCCGGACCTGGTATTGGCCTCCAGCGACCTGTCACGCGATCTGTACGCCAA
>CAMPIF010000492.1 GCA_946886245.1 Ectopseudomonas composti
TGTCGACCCTGAAAGCCTCGAGGAAAATCAGGGGGTCAGCCATCGCGAGCGGGAGATATTGCGGCTCGTGGCAGCGGGGCTGTCGAATCGCGATATCGCCGAGGCGGTGCACCTGTCCGAGGCCACGATCAAATGGCATCTGCACAACCTGTTTTCCAGGTTGGGCGTGCGTAGCCGTACGCAAGCCGTACTCAAGGGCAAGAGCCTTGGGTTGCTGAGCGAGGCATGAGAAGGCGTGCGAGGGAGGGGCGGCGAGCTGGCGACGCTGCATTGAGCGAGTCGTAAGGTGCGGCGGCACCTTACGACATTCGCGGGTCAGACTTCCTTGCTGACGATGTGTCCAAACAGCTCCTGGGAGAAGCGCACGCGTTCTTCGGCGTTTTCCTGAATGCCCTTGGCTTTCAGTTCTTCCAGGCGGGCTTCCACGGCATGGGCGCGGTGGGTCAGGCCACAATCGTTGGCGATCTGGATGTTCAGGCCGGGGCGGGCATTGAGCTCGAGAATCAGCGGACCCTTGTCCTGGTCCAGCACCATGTCCACGCCGATGTAACCCAGGCCACACAACTCGTAGCAGCCGGCAGCGAGCTTCATGAAGCCGTCCCAGTTCGGCAGTTGCACGCCGTCCACCGCGTTGGTGGTGTCCGGGTGCTTGCTGATCTTGTTGTTCAGCCAGGTGCCGCGCAGGGTGACGCCGGTGGCCAGGTCCACACCTACACCGATGGCGCCCTGGTGCAGGTTGGCCTTGCCGTTGGACTGACGCGTCGGCAGGCGCAGCATGGCCATCACCGGGTAGCCCATCAGCACGATGATGCGGATGTCCGGCACACCTTCGTAACTGATGCTCTTGAAGATGGTGTCCGGGGTGACGCGGTACTCGATCAGCGCACGGTCGCGGTGACCGCCGAGCGAGTACAGGCCGGAGAGAATGCTGGAAATCTGCTGTTCCAGCTCCTCGTGGCTGACGATCTTGCCGGATACCGTCTTGAAGCGGTCCTCGAAGCGGTCGGCGATCACCAGGATGCCGTCGCCACCGGCGCCCTGCGCCGGCTTGATGACGAAATCGGTGCGCCCGGCGATGATCTCGTCGAGCTTGTCGATTCCCTTCTCGGTTTCGATGATGCCGTACATCTCGGGCACATCGATGCCGGCCTCGATGGCCCGCTCCTTGGTGATGATCTTGTCGTCGACGATGGGGTACAGGTGCCGTTTGTTGTACTTCAGCACGTAGTCCGCATTGCGTCGGTTGATGCCCATGATGCCTTTGGCTTCAAGGGCCTTCCACGTCTTGATCAGGCCGAACATGGTCTTAGTCCTTGAGGAAGGCTTTGAAACGGAACAGTTCGGTCAGGCGGTAGCCGCGGTAACGACCCATCGCCAGCATGAAGCCCACCAGGATCAGCAGGATCGCCGGGAAGGTGAACACGAAGTACACCAGCTCCGGCACGCTCATCAGCAGATGGGCGATGGTGGCGGCGAACAGGGTGCCGATGGCGACCTTGAACGCATGACTGCCGCCGCGCTCTTCCCAGGTGATCGACAGACGCTCGATGGTCATGGTCAGAATCACCATCGGGAACAGTGCTACCGACAGGCCGCGCTCCAGGCCCAGCTTGTGACTGAACAGGCTGATGGTGGCGATCAGTACCACGACGAAGGTCAGCACGACCGACAGGCGCGGCAGCATCTGCAGCTTCAGGTGTTCCAGGTAGGAGCGTAGCGACAGCCCGAGCGCAGTGATCACGGTGAACAGGAAGATGCCGAAGCCCAGTTGGGTTTCACGGAAGGCGAGGGCGATCAGCACCGGGGTAAAGGTACCCAGGGTCTGCAGGCCGCCGAGGTTGCGCAGGATCAGGATGACCAGCACGCCGATCGGGATCATCACCATGATCATGAAGGTCTGCTGGGTCTGCAGCGGCAGGCCGTACAGCGAGTACTCAAGGAAGCTGGCGTCGGTGTTCTCGTCGGTCAGTTTGGCCAGGCGGATGGCGTTCATCTCGCTGTTGTTCAGGCTGAAGCTGACTTGCGCCTGGCGGCCGCCTTCGAGGCTGACCAGATCGCCATCGCCGATCCACCAGACCAGGCGGTCGTCCGGCAGGCCTTGCTCACCGGTTTCCGGGTTGAAGTACAGCCATTTCTGGCCATTGAAACTACGCAGCCACAGCTCCGGCGACTGAGCGACTTCGGCCTGCAGGCGAATGGTGTGTACACGCTCCATCGGCACGTGGGCGATGGACAGCAGTAGGTCGACGACATTGGCCTTGTTGGCGGTGGAGGCATCACCGCCGAGCAGCAGCTTCACGTTGTCATCGTTGACGTTGTTGGCGCGCTTGATGGTTTCGCTGATGAAGGTCTCGACATCCGCCGAGTGCTGGCGAATCGGTGCCAGCAGGGCTTCGGCTGCGATCTTCTCGGGGCCTTCGACCGGAATGCTGTCGCGGAAGATCGGGCCTTTTGCAGGTGCCTGCTCGCCGCTGTAACGCTTGGTCAGTACCAGGCGATAGTAGAGGGTCTGTTTGCCATTGGCACGGCGTGCCGACCAGGTGACACGGCGATTGCCCTCGACACGGTTGACGCTGACGCCGTAGTTGTTGGAGATGAAGCTCTCGTTGAGGCTTACGTAATCCTGGTTCAGTGGCGGCACGAACATCTGCAGCTTCACTGGCTCACGTGGCGTCGCCTGGAATTCGACCTTGGCATCGATGTTCCACAGGTCGTCGGTCTCGTCCTCGGTCACCGGAATGCCGAGAATGAAGATTTGGTATGCCGTAATCAGAACGCCCAGAGCCACCAGGAGGGTGATCAGGACTTTCAGATGCAGGTTCAGAGAGCGCATGGGAATTACTCGCCAGGGGTTGCGTCATTGGTGCAGTCGGGTTTGCCGGCTGCATATTTAAGGCTTGGATCGACCATGGCTTCGAAATGCTTGAGCGCTTCGGAGCCGATCAGAAGCGGGTATTGGAATGCGCTTCGGTCGGTCAAGTTCACTTCGATCGTGCGCAGGGTCTTGCCCATGCACAGTTCAAGGTCGATTACCGGGCGTGCCGTGTAGGTCTTGCCTTCATCGGGATCGTAGTCGCCGGCACGGCGTTTGATCTTGCTGATACGCGCCAGCGGACGCTCGATGGTGCGTTCATGCGTATCGTCGATGGCCAGCACGAAACGCACCCAGGTTTCTCCGTCACGCTTGAAGCGTTTGATATCGCGGGCGCTCAAGGACGCAGTTTTGGCACCGGTATCGAGTTTGGCGGCTACCTGCAGGTCCAGTTCTTCTACGTGGATATATTCGTTCAGACCATAGATTGACTTGCCCATGGCCAGAGTCGGGCAGGACAAGGTCAGGAGGCAGATCAGCAAAGAGAAGGATTTCAGTCTCATGTGTCCTTGAGAAGGTATTGCCAGGGGCGGGATGGAGGGCCGCATCTGGCGGCATCCTGCCATACAACTGTTTGCCATGAAGTCTAGCAGGCATGGCAAGAGGCGATGGCCGGGCGTGAACGAGCGGATTCTAACATGGGGATTTTCCGTGCCGACAGACGCTTATGTAG
>CAMPIF010000493.1 GCA_946886245.1 Ectopseudomonas composti
GTGGATGCTGGTGCTGATGTTCCAGGTCGGCAGCCGTGGCCTGACCGACACCAACAAGACGCGCGTGGGGCTGCTCAGTCTGTTCTGGCACTTCCTCGACGTGGTGTGGATCTGCGTGTTTACCGTCGTCTACCTGATGGGGGTGCTGTAATTGGCTCACCAAGACAATCACGCCGCCCACGCCGTGGGCTTCAAGGACTACCTGAGCGGTTTCATCCTGTCGGTGATCCTCACCGTGATCCCTTTCATGCTGGTCATGCACCCTGACGTGCTGGGCCTGAGCCGTGGCGCGACGCTGATCACCGTGGTGCTCTTCGGCCTGGCGCAGGTGCTCGTCCACCTCGTGTACTTCCTGCACATGAAGACCGATGAGGAGGGGCGCTGGAACGTCGTTTCGATGATCTTCACCGTGCTGATCATCGCGTTCGTGGTCGGCCTGTCGGTCTGGATCATGTGGAGCATGCACTATCACATGATGATCAACTGATGCTGGCGCTCCTGAAGCAGTACCTCAACCTCGCCAAGCCGGGCATCGTCTTCGGGAATCTGATTTCCGTCACGGGCGGTTTCTTCCTGGCTTCGCGTGGCGATGCCGACCTGGCGCTGTTTTTCGCGACAGCACTGGGTGTTTCGCTGGTGATCGCCTCAGGCTGCGTGTTCAACAACTACATCGATCGGGACATCGACCAGAAGATGGAGCGCACCCGTAACCGGGTGCTGGCGCAGGGGCTGGTATCGCCTGCGCACGCCATCGTCTATGCCTGCGTGCTCGGTGTGGCGGGGGTGGCCTTGCTGTACGCCGCTACCAACACCCTGGCGGTGATGCTGGTGCTGATGGGCTTCGTGGTCTACGTCGGCCTCTACAGCCTGTGGCTCAAGCGCGGCTCGGTGTACGGCACCCTGGTCGGCAGCCTGTCCGGGGCGGCACCGCCCGTGGTCGGCTACTGCGCGGTGAGCAACGAGTTCGATGCTGGCGCCGCCATCCTGTTGTTGATCTTCAGCCTGTGGCAGATGCCGCATTCCTATGCCATCGCCATCTTCCGTTTCAATGACTACCAGGCCGCGAACATCCCGGTGCTGCCGGTCATCAAGGGGATCTCGGCGGCCAAGCGGCAGATCGTGCTGTACATCGCCGCCTTCGTGGTCGCGACCCTGATGCTGACGCTCAGCGGCTACGCCGGCTACAGCTACTTCGTGGTCGCCGCGCTGAGCGGTGCCTACTGGCTGTGGATGGGCGTGTCGGGCTACAAGGCGGTCGATGATCGGGTGTGGGCGCGCAAGCTGTTCACTTTCTCCATCGTCACCATCACCATGCTCAGCCTGATGATGTCGGTGGATTTCATCTCCTCGCCCGAGCAGGTGCTGGTGACCTCCATCAATCACCTGTGCAGCCAGTTCGCGGGCAGCGCGCCGGGCTTCTGCGCGGTGGTCGCCGGCATCTGACCGGTGTTGTGGGAGGGGCGGGTGGATGTCGCTCTTTGCATCCACTACATGGTGGATCGATGAAGCGTGATCCACCCTACGGCAGCGCGTTCGACTTCGGCCAGTGCGTAGGGTGGATGTCGCTCTTTACATCCACTACACGGTGGATCGATGAAGCGCGATCCACCCTACGGCAGCACCTAACGCAGTCTGCTGATCGCACGGCACCAATACCGACTCGGATGGTCTTAAGCGCTTGGCGACTCGGGAGCGCTCGTTTGTGGCCTGTTTCATGGCAAAGCAGGCCGCTTTGATTCATGCTTTGCAGCTGATCCACCTATACATAGGGAACATGTAATGGAAATGAAGATCCTGGCCAGCGGCGTCGGCGCGGCCATCCCCAAGACCAGCATTGGTTTCAATCTGTTCAGTGGCGTCTACATACAACTCAGACGCTCGAGTGCCGAGAAGCCGCAGGTGTTCGGTATCGCTACCGGGCCTGAGATCGGCGGTAACAGCGGCACGCTGATCGCCGGTCATATCGAAACTGCCTGGATGAAAATCGACGTCAGCAAGCATGCCTGGTTGTGCAGTCGTTCATCGCTGGTCGGCAAGTTGGGGGAAATCGAGCTCAAGGGTACGTTGCTGTTCAGTGGCAGCGTGGACGTCGCCTTCACCATTTACGACGCCAATAACGAGGCCCATTTTTCCCTCAGCCGGGTGCAGGTCGAGTCGAACGGCGGACAGTTGGCCGATACCAAGGTACGCGGCGTGATCAAGGACATGATGGGGCAGACCCGGAGCGGGAGCATGCTCTGTGGCTAATCGCGATCCGGGTCGTTTCCCGCGTTTGAAGACCCTGGGCAATCTGCTTCTGCTGCTGTTGCAACTGATCACCCTGGCTGCGTACTGGGGCATGGTCAGCGCCAGGCCCAGCTATATGGCGATCAGCCAGGAGCTCTACCCGGGCAGCGAGCGACTGATGAACAGCTGGCTTGCCGACACCTTGGTTTCCATGCCGGCAATGCTGGTGGTCG
The DNA here is from genome assembly GCA_946886245.1 of Ectopseudomonas composti. The sequence goes on from CAMPIF010000493.1 coordinate 2,460, forward strand.
GGGCCGTCTTCGTGTTGAGTGTTGCCAAGGAGTTTGCCGGCCTTGGCAAGGTCCGGCGGATTCAACTCAATGCACTGACGCTGGTCGTTCTGCTGGCCATGCTGTACTTGGCCGCCTCGCCGCTCTACGTTGCGGCGGGCTGATCAGGCTGCCGCTCCACTGCGTGGGAGCGGCTTTCGCTCGTTCTACCTCCTGCATCCAGGCAGTCGCGGCCGCGATTGTCGCCGCGCAAGCGCCTACATCGCTTCAGATGTCGTGCTGGTTGGCTCGCTGCACAAAAGCAATCCCAGTGGTGGCCAGGGGCAGCTTTGCACTACAGTCCCTGAGCCGGTCGCCGGGACGGTTTTCCCGGCCTGATATTTCGAGGGAGGCGCTTGATGCGTTTACCGCGCATGCGCAACGTGATGGCCTGGACGCTGGTGGTGCTGTTGTTGATCGTGGTGGTCTTGCTCGGCATTCGTATCGCCGGGCTCTCGGCTTTGCCCGAGCTGGAGCCCTGGCATCGCCTGGTGCCACAGGAGCTTGAGGTCGACGAGCTGGATGCGGGCGACTGGCAGGCCTACCTGGCTGCCGAGGCGGCCCTGTTCGAGCACCTGCAGCGTGAACTGATCGAGCCGGTCACGGCCGCCGGCAGCGCCGCATACAGCCGCTATTCCAGCGATAGCCCGGTCTACCCCGGCAATCTGCCGCGCGACTGGAACCGCTCCTTCATCCTGCAGCCGTCAGGCCCGGCGCGTGGCGTGGTGGTGTTGCTGCATGGTCTGACCGACTCGCCCTACAGCCTGCGCCATATCGCCCGACACCTCAGCGAGCAGGGCCTGCTCGCCGTGGTGCCGCGCATGCCCGGCCACGGTACGGTGCCGGCGGCACTCACCGCTGCGCACTGGGAGCAATGGCTGGCTGCCACGCGCCTGGCCGTTCGCGAAGCGCGGCGTCAGGTGCCGGACGCGCCGCTGTATCTGCTCGGCTACTCCAATGGCGGCGCGCTGGCACTGCGCTACAGCCTGGCTGCGCTGGAGGACCAGAGCCTGGCCTGCTGATCGAGGACCCACAAGGCGAGTTCTT
>CAMPIF010000494.1 GCA_946886245.1 Ectopseudomonas composti
CTTGGGCAGGAACAGCACAGCGGCGCGGTAGTCGCCTTCCGGCATGCGTGTATCGAAGTGGCTGCGACCGGCAAAGCGCGCAGCGAGCAGTGCCTGATCGCCCGCATGCCAGTTCCAGCCATGTGCCTGCGGCAGGGCGCCGAGCAGGTCGTCAGCCGGCAGCCCGGCCAGCAGCAGCTCGCCACCGAACAGTTCGGCCTGACGCAGGAGAACTTCGCTTCGCGGGTCCATGGTGCTTCCTGAAATCTGTGATGCGGAAAGTAAGAGGGGGAGCGATCTCGGCTCGCGAAACCTGGGCATCGCTGTTAAAGCGCAGCGCTGGCCCGTCGCTCCCTGAAAAAGCTGCGCAGCTTACCCGACGACTCGCAGCGGCGCACCGGCGAAGAAGCCGGCGGCGCTTTCCACGACTTGACCGACGATGCGCTGGCGCGCTTCCTGGCTGCCCCAGGCGCTGTGCGGGGTGACGATCAGGCGTGGAATGTCGGCAGCCAGCAGCGGGTTGCCGTCCTTCGGTGGCTCCTGCAGCAGCACGTCGGTCGCCGCGCCGCCCAGGTGGCCACGGCGCAGGGCATCGGCCAACGCCTGTTCATCGACCAGGCCGCCGCGTGCGGTATTGATCAGGAAGGCGCGCGGCTTCATCAGTGCCAGCTCCTCGGCGCCGATCATGTTGCGCGTCTGCTCGTTGAGCGGGCAGTGCAGGGTCAGCGCATCGACCTGGGGCAGCAGTTCGCGCAGTGGCAGGCGATCGGCTCGCGCCGGACGGCCGGGCAGTTGGCCAAGCAGCACGCGCATGCCGAAGGCTTCGGCCAGACGAGCAACGGCGCCGCCCAGTTCGCCATGGCCGAGCATGCCCAGGGTCTTGCCTTCGAGTTCGACGATGGGGTGGTCGAGCAGGCAGAACTGGCTGGCCTGCTGCCAGCGACCTGCGGCGATGTCGCGCTGGTAATCGGGCAGACGCGTGGCCAGGGCCAGCAGCAACATCAAGGTGTGTTGTGCCACGGACGGGGTGCCGTAGCCCTGGCAGTTGCAGACGGTCACGCCATGGGCACTGGCGGCTTTCAGGTCGATGTTGTTGGTGCCGGTAGCGGTTACCAGAACCAGTTTCAGGTCAGGGCAGGCGGCGAAGGTGGCGGCGTCCAGCGGCACCTTGTTGCTGATGGCGACCTGGGCACCTTGCAGGCGTTCGGCGACCTGATCCGGACGCGTGTGCGCGTGCAGGGTCAGCTCGGCGAAGGCCTGATGCAGCGGTTGCATGTCGAGATCGCCAAGGTCGAGGGAGGCATGGTCGAGGAAGACGGCGCGTGGGCTGTTGCTCATCAGCTGTACCTTTTCGCAGGAGGGTCGCAAGAGTAGATTGGCGAGCCTACCAGACCTTTACCCTCGATGCGGAGCCGCCATGTACTGGACTGAATTTCTCACCGTTGCCCTGATTCACCTGCTGGCGGTGGCTAGTCCGGGGCCGGATTTCGCCATCGTCGTGCGCGAGAGTGTTGGCCATGGTCGCCGTGCCGGGTTGTTCACGGCGTTCGGTGTGGGCACCGGGATTCTGGTGCACGTCATCTATTCGTTGCTCGGTATCGGTCTGATCGTGTCGCAGTCCATCGTCCTGTTCAACGCGCTGAAATGGCTGGCGGCTGCTTATCTGCTGTATATCGGCATCAAGGCCCTGCGCGCGCGCCCGGCTGACCCGGCCAGCGCCGAGCTGAATCTGGCAGCAGGCGAGCGCAGCGGGCGTGGCGCCTTCGTCACGGGGTTCATCACCAATGGCTTGAATCCCAAGGCGACGCTGTTCTTTCTTTCACTGTTCACCGTGGTGATCAATCCGCATACCCCGATGGCGGTTCAGGCCGGTTACGGCCTCTATCTGGCTCTGGCGACTGCATTCTGGTTCTGCCTGGTGGCCTGGCTGTTCAGCCAGCCACGCGTGCGCGCCGGTTTCGCCCGCATGGGGCATTGGTTCGACCGGCTGATGGGCGCGGTGCTGGTGGGGATCGGTGTGAAGCTGGCGCTGAGCGAAATGCGCTAGCCGGCAGTTTTCAACGCCTGTTAAACGAAACAGCCCCGCACCTGCGGGGCTCTTTCCTGAGGGGCTGCTTACAGCAGTTCGATGGCGACTGCGGTGGCTTCGCCGCCGCCGATGCACAACGAGGCGACCCCTCGCTTGCCGCCCTTTTTCTGTAGCGCGTTGATCAGGGTGAGGATGATCCGCGAGCCGGTGGAGCCGACCGGATGACCCTGGGCGCAAGCACCGCCGAAGACGTTGACCTTGGCATGGTCCAGGCCGTGCTCGCGCATGGCCAGCATGGTCACCATGGCGAAGGCTTCGTTGATCTCGAACAGGTCGATCTCGTCCTTGTTCCAGCCAGTCTTCTTCAGCAGGTTGCTCATGGCGCCGATGGGCGCCAGGGTGAACTCGCTCGGGTCCTGGCTCTGGGTGGCATGGGCAACCACCTTGGCCAGTGGCTTGAGGCCGCGCTTGGCGGCTTCATCGGCAGTCATCAACAGCAGCGCGCTGGCGCCATCGGAAATCGAGCTGGCGTTGGCGGCGGTGATGGTGCCGTCTTTCTTGAAGGCGGGTCTGAGCGCAGGAATCTTGTCCAGATTGGCCGTCAGCGGCTGCTCATCGTCCTTGACCACCACTTCGCCCTTGCGCGAGGTGACGGTGATCGGAACGATTTCAGCGTCCAGCAAGCCGTCCTTGATTGCCGCCTGCGCGCGGCGCAGCGATTCGATGGCATAGGCGTCCATTTCCTCGCGGGTGATGCCGTGCTGGTCGGCCGTTTCCTGGGCGAAGGAACCCATCAGGCGACCCGTGCGCGCGTCTTCCAGGCCGTCGAGGAACATATGGTCCTTGATTTCGCCATGGCCCATGCGCAGGCCGGTACGCGCTTTCTCCAGGACATAGGGCGCGTTGGACATGCTTTCCATGCCACCGGCGATCATTACCTGGTTGCTGCCGGCCTTCAGCGAGTCGAAGGCCATCATCACGGCCTTCATGCCCGAGCCGCACAGCTTGTTGATGGTGGTGCAACCGGTGGCGGAGGGCTGGCCGGCATTGAGCGAAGCCTGACGGGCCGGGCCTTGCTTGAGGCCAGCGGGCAGGACACAGCCCATGATTACTTCCTGCACGTCGGCTGGCTCGATACCGGCGCGCTTGACTGCCTCACGAATGGCGGCAGCGCCCAGCTCGACGGCTGGCACGCTGGCCAGGCTGCCTTGAAAACCGCCCATGGGAGTACGGGCGCCGCTGACGATGACGATATCGGACATGGTGTTACCTCGAACGAAAGAGTGGCTCGGTGAAGTGTGTTTCTAGACTGACTTGCTGATCGGATTCTAACCTGTGACCAAAAGTGGCCATAGGGTCACGCGGCAAATCATTCTTTGGGCTGATTTCGCTATGCAGGCGCCGCTCTAGAGTCGCTGCATACCTATTCCTCGCGTGCCTCAAGGTGACTTCATGCTGCAGACTCGACTGATCCCTCCCGCCAACAATGCCCACAGCTATCCGTTGC
>CAMPIF010000495.1 GCA_946886245.1 Ectopseudomonas composti
TTCGGCGCGGCGTGGGCCAGCGTTCCGAACAGCAGGGCGAGGAGGCTCAGCAGGCAGGTTTCCCACCAGGAAACACGGCCACTGGCCCTCGGCGCAAGTATGAAATCCTTGTGGGCAGACTGCATCGTCATCACTCGAAGTCGAGGTTACCGACCAGCTCACGCAGCACCTTCTGCGCCGCCCCCGCCAGGCTCTCGCGCGACCAACCCGCACGGGCGCCACTCGAGCTCCAGACCACGCGACCGGTCGCCGGCTCCAGCACCTGCAGACTGACGCCCACGGCGGGTTCACCATCGAGGCCATTCTTGTACTGCCACTCCTCGACGCTACCGGTGATCACGTAAGCCAGACGCTGTTGGCGCGCCCGGTCGAGCGCCTGGATCTGGCGCTCACGGTCGTCCTGCAGCAACAGGTCCTGTCGCGGCGTCTGGGGGTACATGAGCGGGCGTACGCCCTCTTCCGCCAGGATGCTGATCAGGATCTGCTCGGCGCGCTCACCGGCCTGCGGCGTCTGGGCGTAGTTGACCAGCGGCGCGACGCCCCAGGCGGCATCGCGCGGCAGCGTCTGGCCACTTTCGCGGGTGAAGCTCGAGCACCCGGTCGCGAGTGCTGCAATGACCACCAGGGTCAGGCAACGGATGATTTGCATCGTCATTCCTCCTTTGAGAATCCTTGCTTAGCGCCCAAAGCGGGTGCTGTAGGTAATACCCATGGACCCACCGGCATCACCCTCTCCACCACGGGGAGCGGATTGATAGCCGAGGGTCACAGCCAACTCGTCATCACCGAACAACTCGACGCCAACCCCCAGGTTGATGCCGTAGTTGAACTGCTTTTCCGTCCACTGCCAGCCGGCAATGGTGTCGACCATCCAGGTGAACTGTGGACGGGTTCGATTCAGTGCGCCGGGGAAGCCTCGGCGCCAGGTGCTGGCGACATACACCTGGCCGTAACGATCCTGCATGAGCTCCTCGCCCGGGATCGTCGCCCCCGGCGTGGTATCGAAGGGTATGTAGGCGCCTCCGTTCGCGCTCAGAAGCTCACTGGGAACCTCGCGCTCGACACTGTTCTTCTGGTAGTCGAGCCCGGTGCGCAGCAGCCAGGAAGGATCGTCGAAGAACAGCATGTGCCCCCACTCGACGGATACGCCATTGCCCGTGCCGAGCGCATCGCCGCTTCTCGAGCTGTAGCGGCTGTGCGTGATCGACCAGCTCAGCTGGTCACGCGCGGAAAAGCCGTGCTGACCTCTCAGGCCCAGGCCGTCACGCATACCCAGGGCGCGCAACAGCCCGGTGTCATCGGTCTGCCGGTGCCAATCCACGGCGACGCCCAGCTCGTCGCGCGAGCTAAGGCGCCAGGTCCGCTCGACGCCCAGGCCATGGCGATCATCGTCATCGCGCAGACTGCTGTCGAGGTACAGGCTGAGGTCGCCATCGGACAGCTCTCGACGGGTATGCAGCTTGAGATTGCGCTCGTTGCCCAGCACCGCGCTGTCCAGGTTGGCGCTGTCATAGCGCATCTGGTCGAGTTGCAGATCGGCATACCAGTCGTCGCCCAGATTGCGCGCGACGCGCAAGCGAGGCCCGGAGATATCCAGGTCGCCGAAGTCCATCTTCTGCCAACCCAGCTGGAGGCCCTGCGGTGAGCGTTCCAGCATGCCGGTGGCCTGATAGAGCAGTTGCTGGCGAATGGACGCGGGCTGCTCGTCGCCCTGGGCGCTGAGTGCGGTGGCCAATGCCTCGCCGTCATGCCCCAGGCGCGCAAGAACCTCGACCTGATGTGCCACGTCCAGGCTGCCGCGCTGCAGAAGACGCTGCATCTGCTCACGGTTATCGCTGCGCAGCGCCTGCTGAATCTGATCGTAGTTGCCTGGCTCGAGGCCGCGTGCAGCCCCCCACGCCAGCCAGTCGTCCTTGAGTGCCGCCTGGTTGCCGGCGTCCAGCCGCTCGAGAAAATGTTCGAACCAGAGTTGCAGCGTCGCCTGTTCGCCATTCCACAACTGCCTGGCCTGCGCCAGCGACACCAGCGAGCCCTGGCTACCGGCGAGCAGGCGCAGGTACATGGCATAACCTTCCGGCGTCGCGAGGATGCGTGTGCGGTCCATATCCTTGAGCAATTGACGACGCAGGCGCCAGGCCAGGTCGGCATAACCGGCAGCCTCGGCGGCATCGGCGTAAGCAGCCAGCACCAGACGATCAGATGGATTGGACTTGAGGTGCTGACGGAACCAGAGCAAGGCCTCGCGTGTGTTGTTGAGCATCATGTGGCCGGTCGCATAGGGCAGCCACAAACGACTGTCAGCGACGGCCCGTGAACGCCATTGCGGCAGCAGCGCTGCGAGGGCATCGCGCTGGGCATTGTCGATGTAGAACCAGAGCATGCGCTGACGTACCAGGTTGTCTTCCGGGAACTGAGCCAGGGCTTGCTTGTAGAATGCGTCGGCCTGCTCGTATTGCCCGTCCTGGGCTGCGAGCGCTGCACGCGCGAGCCAGTAGTGCGAACTGTCACGGCCCGCCGGCGACTGCTCCGCTTCAGCCAGCAACGCTCTGAGCGTATCCCAGTCACGCAAGGTCTCGGCCAGCTGCAATGCCATGGTCAGCCGCGCCAACCTGCCGGTACGCCGCCAGCTTTCGACGAGGACCTGCAGGGCACGGTGGGGCTCTTTGTCCCAGTAGATTCGTATCAGGCGATCTTCATCGTCCCTGTCCAGCGCCACGTCGAGGCTGACCAGGCGCTCGTATGCCTGGCGAACATCGGCATCCCGCTCGAGCTTCCAGGCAAGATCAGCACGCAACTGCCAGTACTGCGGATCATCCACCGCACTCGCGTCCACGGCGGTCAATACCGCCCAGGCCTGCTGCGGTTGAAAGAGGTTCCAATGCACCTTGGCCCAGCGGATACGGTCTTCGGTGGTCAGGCTCGTGCGCTCGGCCATGCTGGCCCAGAGCTCAGCCTCCTTGTCGAGCTGCTGGGTGTTCTCCAGCAGCATGCGCAGGCGCTTGCGGGCAAACAGATGATCGGGGTAGCGCTGCAGATAAGCCCGTAGCCAGGATTCCGCATCTTCAGGAGTGCCGCGGACCTCATGGCTGTATACCAGCGTGTCCACTTCCTGATCCGTCATCTGCCGCAGGCGGTCGATGGCCGAGAGCGTACTGACCACCTGATCGAAGTCGAACAGCTGCAATGCATAGCGCCAGACACGCTCACGCATTGCCGGGTCTTCCTGATGGGCGAGCATCTGTACCCAGTAGTTCAATGCCTGCTGGGTATGACCGGTCCACTCAGCCAGGCGTGCCAGCTCCGCCATCAACTCGAAATCATCGGGAGTCTGCGTGAGCAGTTGCGGTCCGAGCTGCCAGGCACGCTCGATGGCTCCGGATGCCAGACTGAGGCGGAAGTCGGCATTGAGCGCCCGATGATCATCGGACTTCAGGCTCAGCCAGTGCTGAACGAAGGTCTCGGCAAGATCGAAACGCTGCG
>CAMPIF010000496.1 GCA_946886245.1 Ectopseudomonas composti
CCTGCAGCTTGTCCATCACCTTCTGGCCGATCGGGCCGTCGAGCACGGCGTCGGCCTCCTTGGCGTTGTTGAACAGGAAGGGCGTGTCCCAGATCGCCATTTCCTTGGTGATGCCGACCAGGGTCGCGGTGGAGCCGACCATCATTTCCTGCGCGCCGCCAATCAGCGCACTCTGCATCTGATCGTCCGAGCCCAGGCTGGCGGCACCGAAGGTGCGCACCTTGAGCTTGCCGTCGGAGGCCTTGGCGACCTCCTCGGCGAACAGCTTGGCCGCACGGCCCTGATTGCTGTTCTCGTTGAGGCCGTAACCGAAGCGGATCATGCGTGAGCGCACGTCATCGGCATGGGCGGTGACACTGGCGAGCGGGCTGCACAGCATGGCAGCGGTGAGGATGGCGAGCAGTGGACGTTTCATCGGGTCTACCTCTTATTGTTGTGAATGATGTCGGCGCGCCAACGCCGTCAGGTCAACTCAGCGCAGCCAGGCCAGCGGCACGGTGACGATGGACGGAAACGCCACCAGCATCGCGACGATGATCAGGTAAATCAGGAAGAACGGCATGACGCCGCGCACCAGCACCTCCATGCGCAACTTGCCGATACCGCCGACGACGTTGAGCACGGTGCCGACTGGCGGCGTGATCAGGCCGATGGAGCCGATCAGCACGAACATCACGCCGAAGTACACCGGATCGACACCGGCCTTGATCGCGATGGGCGCCAGTACTGGCGCCAGAATCAGGATGGTCGGCGTCAGGTCGAGCACCATGCCTACTGCGATCATCAGCAGCATGATCGCCAGCACCAGCAGCCGAGGGTGATCGGCCAGCGGCCCGAGCATGGCACCAATCTCGTCCGGCAACTGCGCCAGGGTGATCATGTAGGCCGATACCGTGGCAGCGGCGCAGAGGAACATCACCGACGCCGTGGTGCGGCTGGCGCGGGTCAGGGTTTCCATCAGATCGCTCCAGCTCAGTTCGCGGTAGAGCAAGGTGGAAACGGCCAGGGCGTAGACCGCAGCGACCACCGCCGCTTCGGTGGGGGTGAAGATGCCGAAGCGCAGGCCGCCGACGATGATCACCGGCAGCATCAGCGCCGCCGCACCGTCGATCAGCACCCGGCGACGCTCGGCAGCACTGGCCTTGGGCGGCGTCGGTTCGGTGAAGCCACGGGCGATCAGCGTCCAGGCGACGATCAGGCCTGCGCCCATGATCAGCCCCGGCACCAGACCCGCCATGAACAGCTGGCTGATAGACGTGTTGGTGACCACGCCGTAGATCACGAACGGCATCGACGGCGGAATGATCGGCGCGATGATGCCGCCGGCAGCCACCAGGCCCGCCGAGGAATGCACCGGATAACCGCGCTGGCGCATCATCGGCAACAGCAAGGTAGCCAGTGCAGCGGTGTCGGCCAATGCCGAGCCGGACATGCTGGCCAGCAGTACGGCGGCCGCAATGGCAACGTAGCCGAGGCCGCCGCGCAGATGGCCGAAGTAGGCCTGGGCCATGGCAATGATGCGCCGGGAAATGCCGCCGGCGTTCATCAGCTCGCCGGCCAGGATGAAGAACGGCACGGCCAGCAGCGGGAAGCTGTCAGCACCGGCGAGCAGGTTCTGCGCCAGCAACTGCACGTCCCAGAAATCCAGGTACCACATCAGCACAGCGGCGGTGAGGATCAGGGCGAAGGCGATGGGCATGCCGAATGCCATGAACCCCAGCAGGGAAGAAAGAAATACCGCGACAGTCATCGGCAGGTCCTCGCTGGGCAGTGCCCGTTTTGTTGGAATTGGGCGAGCATCATTCGACGTGCGCCTGGGTCAGTGTCGCCTGCGGCGTACGTCGCCAGAGGTTGACCAGTTGCACCACCGCCAGAATCGCCAGCACCAGCATGCTCGCCAGCACCGGCAGCATCGCCAGCACCACCGGATAACCAACCACGGTACTGACGTTGCCCCAGCCGAACTGCACCTGATTCCAGGCGCCCAAGGCCGAGAGCAGGCTCGCTCCTGCCACGAGAATCCAGCTCAGCGAATCCACCAGTCGCTGCGCCAGCAGCGGGAAGCGGTCGCGAATCATGCGGAAGGTCATCAGCTCGCCGCGGCGCATACCAGAGGCCACACCGACGAAGACCAGCCAGACGAACGCCAACCGCGAAAGCTCCTCGGCGCCCGGCCAGCCGGTGCCGAAGGCGTAGCGCAGCACCACGTTGGTAAACACCGCCACCACCATGAAGGCCATCAGCAGCGCCATCAGGCCATCGGTCAGGCGATCGAACATGCGCGCGATGCGACCTTCGTAGATCGGCTCGGCGCCTAGCTGGGCAGCCTGGTTAGCGCTATCAATTTCGCTATCGAGCATATCCTGAGCCTGGCTCGACACAGCCTCCGTGGCTTCGCGACGAACCCAAGCCTGAATGTCGGTTACCAACGCTTGCCGCGACTGCTGCGCATCGACGACTCGTACGTACGGCTCACCTGCCGGGCTTTCGAGGGTGGCGAACTGGCTGTCGACCAGCGAGGTCGGCATGAAGTGTCCGGGCCGAGCACCGACACGTTGCACGGCGGTGGCGTGATCGATATCCAGGTGCACGAACTGCAACCCCGGAACCGCCTGACGCAGGCGCTCGCGGTAAGCCTGCTTGAGCGCCGAGCAAGCCAGCACGAAGCATTCATCTGCGGCCTGCGCGGCCAGCATCTGCTCGCACAGCGCGTCCAGCCAGTGGCGACGGTCTTCGTCGCTCAACGGGATGCCCGCGCGCATGCGCGCTACGTTCTCGGGAGGATGGAAATGATCGGCTTCGATATGGCGCCAACCGAGTGCGGTGGCGACCGCCTGGCTGATCTCGCTCTTGCCGGAGCCACTAACACCCATGACCACCAGGGTGGTACGGGCAGGCAATGCGCAAGGCTGCTGTTGCATGGGAACTCCATGGGCACCATCGAGGTGGGCCGCTCATTGTTTGATCCGAATGTTAGCGCTATCCAAATCGTTCGACAACCCTCTTCCGGCAACATTTCGTAGAGCATTTTCCGCGAATGACAGTCACCCAGCTCTGGCCCGCTGCTGGCTGACACGTTCAAGATCGCCTACCTGCCCCACGGGAGACATTTCGCTTATGTACCGGCTGAGCCCCAGCTTCTGGCTGCCCGCATTGTTCCTGCCACTGGCTGCACAGGCCGAAAACGCAAGCTACCAGGCCACCCCGCTGGTGGTCACCGGCAGCCGCTATCAAGCCAGCGGCTGGCAACTGCCCTTCTCGGTCAACCGCATCGATGCCGAACAGGCCACCCGAGGCAAACCCGGCGTCAACCTCTCCGAGGCGCTCGGCAGCGTGCCGGGGCTGGTGGTGCAGAACCGGCAGAATTACGCGCAGGACCTGCAGATATCCTCACGCGGCTTCGGCGCCCGCTCGGCCTTCGGCATTCGCGGCATCAAGCTGCTGGCCGATGGTGTGCCGCTGTCCAACCCGGAC
>CAMPIF010000497.1 GCA_946886245.1 Ectopseudomonas composti
CTTCGTCAAGTGGCTCGCCATGCAGGACTATGTGGCGATCACCGTGGCGCTGCGCTTCTCGCGAGTGAATACCGCCATGGCGCCGAAGATTTCATCCTTTTGCACGTCGCCGACCTTCTGGCCGTCGACGTAGGCCTCGGCGTGGCCCTCGATGATGATGAACACGTGGTCGGCTTCATCGCCCTGATGAATCAGCTCCTCGCCGGCAGCGAAATGCTGGAAGCCGGTCGCCGGACGGATCTCCGGCTGTTTCAGGCGGGCCAGTGCGTCGGACAGCAGGGCGGTATGGCCGATCAGGTATTGGATGAACTGTTCCTGGCGCTGCTCGCTGGCATAGATGTGCTGGAACGTTTCGCTGCGCGAGTAGGGAATCAGGCTGATGGGTTCTTCACTGCTGTAGCGGCAGGAGGGGAGGTCGATGCCCTGGCGCAGGCCGACCAGATCGCCTTCCTGCAGATAGAACAGCGGGCGTTCATCGACCAGCGCATGCAACAGACCGTTCTCGATGATGAACAGCTGGTTGCCAGGCAGTACCTGGGCCAGGTCATCGATACGCTCCAGACGCAGCGGCTCACCCGCGGGTTGCAGCCCTTCCAGCAGCTGAGTGGGGATACTCTGCAGGCGATTGATCAACTGATCGGCGTAGGCCGGTTGCTCCCCGAGTAAATACATAACCGTAATTCCTTGAACTGGCTGGACTGGCTGACCACACGAAGGTCCCTGAAACAATAGGCTGTGCAGCTCTTTGAGTAAATCACCTTGCGCTGGTGTTGTGAGCTAGCTCTTGTTGTGGCCCTGGGCTTCGTCCAGCTTGCCGTTCAGCTCGGCCTTGTGCGCGGGGGGGAGTTCACTCCAATGCACATTGAGCAGGGCGCCCTCGATGGCGTAAAGCAGCACCTTGGATGCACGAAAACCGCGCGCCCTGACCGCGCGATAGGCGCCGACAGCGCCATAGCGACGCAGGTCGTTGGCGCTGTGAATGCCCACGGCGTGCAGCCACTGCGCCGAGGTCTTGCCCAGGTTCTTCAGGTGTTGCAGTTCGTCGTTCATCGGGCCTCCATGCGTGCGGGTGAAAGGTTCACGTTGGCGTGCCTGCCAAAAAGTGTAGCGGCCAATTGCCTGAGTGCTTCGCGTCGTCGTTCGAGGTGCGCTATTTGGTGCGATAGCGCAGGCGGGTGCCGAAATTGACCGACATGAGAATCTCGTCGGCGGTCAGTTCGACGGGGAAGTAGGCACCGGAGATCTGCGCGTGGGCCAGGCTGGCGCCTTCGATCCTGGCGCTACGGAAATCCAGGCCGCGCAGGTCTGCCCCGCGGAAGTACGCATCGGTGAAGTTGACCGCGTCGGTGTCCATGTTGCGCAGGTCGAGCCCGCGAAAGTCGCCACCGGAAAGATCGACTTCCACGCCCTTCGGCTTCTGTGCATTGAAGCCCTTCACGTCGTCGTTGTGCAGGAGGTGGTAGAGCGGGTGATCAAGCTGGCGAGGCTGACTCATGGCAGATACCGGTGGTGGCTTCACCGGCAGTATAGAAGTCCTGCCAGGGTTTGCCTGGCAGGGCGTGCCAACTGCTTGGGACGATGCTCAGATTCCTGGCAGGCGCTGGCGAATACGCTCGACCAGGCTGTCCAGGCTGGCGCTGTCATGCGTGTCGACGCGCTTGCTGTGGCTCTGCTCGTCGTCGTCGAGCGGCTCGCGGCTGGCCTGTTGGGCCTGGATCACTTCCAGCGTCGCATCGGACGGATCCTGGCCTTCGCTGCGGCGCTGCTCCAGCCAGCTGGCGATCACGGCTTGCGGCGCATGGCAGTCGAGAATCAGGAAGGGCACGCCGGTCTCTTCGGCGACTTCGCTGGCGGCCTGGCGTTGCGCTGCCTTGAGGTAGGTTGCGTCGATCACCACGGGGAAACCTGCCAGCAGTGTCTGGCGCGCCAGTTGATGCAGGCGCTGGTAGGTCGCCTGGCTGGCGTCGGTGCTGTAGATTCCGGCAGCCAACTGATCCTTGGCTTCGGCGCTCTGCTCGCCGAACAGGCGCTTGCGCTCGATGTCGGAGCGCAGGCGGATAGTGCCCAGGGCTTCCACCAGACGCATGGCGACGTGGCTCTTGCCGACTGCCGAGACGCCATGGGTGATGGCCAGGAAAGGCGATGGAATGGCGCTGTAGCTCTCTGCCAGTGCGGCATAACCACGGTACTGGCGCAGGATCACCGCCCGCTGCACCGAGTCCTGTTCCTGGCCCAGGCGGAACAAGGCGACTTTGCCACGGACCATGGCGCGGTAAGCCTTGTAGAAGTTCAGCAGCTCCAGGGCTGCATAATCGCCAGTGCGCTCCAGCCAGCCGCTGATGAAGCGGCGTGCCAGGCACTTGAGGCCACGGTCTTCGAGGTCCATGGCCAGGAAGGCGATATCTGCGGTGACGTCGGTGAAACGGAAGGGCTCGTTGAACTCGATGCAGTCGAACAGCACGACCCGCCCGTCGATCTGGGCGGCGTTGCCCAGGTGAATGTCACCGTGGCATTCGCGGATCGATCCCTGCGCCTTGCGCGCTGTCAGCAACGGCTGCAGGCGTTCGTAGCTGGACTGGGCCCAGGCTTCCAGGGCATCGAGTTGCTGCAGGTCAGCCTGCTCGCTGAGCATCGGGCGAATCTGCTCGAAATTCTGCTGCACCGGAACCATGACCGCTTCTGCGCTACCCAGCGGATGTTCCTGCGGCACCTGCGGTGCGTTCAGGTGAAAGGTGGCGATCTGTTCGGCCAGGGCGTCGATATGAGCGTCGTTCAGCTCGCCGCGTGCCTGAATGGCGCTGAGCAGTTGTTCCTGCGGGAACTGGCGCATTTTCAGTGCGTATTCGATAGCGGGGGTGCTGCCGTCGAAGCTGGGAGCGCTTTCACTGCCACCGATCGGCAATACGTCCAGATACAAATCCTCGGTCAGGCGCTGGTTGAGGCGCAGCTCTTCTTCGCAGAAATGACGACGTGCATCCAGCTCGGTGAAGTCGAGAAAACCGAAGTTGACCGGCTTTTTGATCTTGTAGGCGTAGGGGCCAGTGAGCAAAACCCAGGAAATGTGGGTCTCAATGACCTGAAACCCATCCACGGGATGCGGATACAGGGCCGGGTTCTGCAATGCGGCAATCAGGGCTTGGCTCACGTTCGATCCTTGTTCTAGACGCTGTTCGAGCTGGGCATTATGGCCGCTGTGAGCTGCTCTGCAAACCATCCAGGCGGCCTGCTGGCCCCCATGTAAAGTGCGTATAATCCCGCCATGACTCGAAAACGCTCCCCCCGCTCAAACAAAAAATCCCGCTCATCCGGTATGCGTCCCTGGTTCGCCTGGGGCCTCAAGCTCGGTCTGGTTGGCCTGGTGATCCTGGCTGGCTTTGCCGTTTATCTCGATGCCGTGGTGCAGGAGAAGTTTTCCGGCAAGCGCTGGACGGTGCCCGCGAAAGTCTACGCCAGGCCGCTCGAACTC
>CAMPIF010000498.1 GCA_946886245.1 Ectopseudomonas composti
GGCGGCCAGCTCTCCGCAGCACGCCGAGCCGAGCTGGCGGCGCTGCTGGCCGATCCGCTACAAGTGCCTGCCGAACAGGCCGAGCCGCGTCTCAATGGCATCGCGCGCGGCCTGCTGGGGAGCGCACCGTGAAGCAGAGCCTGTTCGAAAGTCGCCATCAGCCGGACTGGGATGCCTTCAACAGCCAGCTCGAAGCCCTCGAGCGCGGCAAGTCCAAAACGCAGACCTACCAAGGCTTCGCCGCCAGCTACCGGCAGCTTTGCCAGCATCTGGCCCTGGCTCAGGCACGCGGCTACAGCAGCCACCTGATCGACCAGCTTCAACAGTTGACCATGCGTGGTCATCAGCAGTTCTACCGCCATCGCAGCCACCTTGGCGCGCAGATGGTGCGCTTTGTGTTCGGCGGTTTCCCGCGCCTGGTACGCAGCGAGTGGCGCAGCGTATGCGTGGCCAGCCTGCTGTTCTTCGGCAGCCTGGCAGTGATGGGACTGCTGACCTATCTCTATCCCGAGCTGATTTTCAGCCTGGTCAGCCCCGACCAGGTCAGCGAAATGGAAGGCATGTACGATCCCGACGCGCGCCGTCTCGGCCGCTTCAGCGAACGCGGCTCGGGCGACGACTGGGTGATGTTCGGCTTCTACATCATGAACAACATCGGCATCGCCTTTCAGACCTTCGCCAGTGGCCTGCTGCTCGGTCTCGGCAGCCTGTTCTTCCTGCTGTTCAACGGCCTGATGATCGGCGCGGTAGCGGGTCACCTGACGCGCATCGGTTATGGCGAGCCGTTCTGGTCCTTCGTCATCGGCCATGGTGCCTTCGAGCTGACCGCCATTGCCCTGGCTGGCGCGGCTGGCTTCAAGCTCGGCTGGGCACTGCTCGCCCCCGGCCGCCTGCCCCGTGGCGAGGCCCTGCGCCTGGCCGCTGGCAAGGCGATACAGCTGGTGGCCGGGGTGATCCTGTTCCTGCTGCTGGCCGCCTTCATCGAGGCCTTCTGGTCGTCCACCACCTTCGCCAGCCCGAACATCAAGTACGCCGCCGGTGCCGGGCTCTGGGCGCTGGTGCTGGGTTATCTGCTGCTGGCCGGTCGGAGGCAGCATGCGCCTGACTGAAGCCAGCGTCGCCATCCGCCCGCGCAGCGCCTGGGAAGCCATCGATCTCGGCGTGCTGCTCGCCCGTCGTCACGCCGGCCTGCTGATGGCCAGCTGGGCGCTGGTCACCCTGCCGCTGTTCGCCCTGCTCTGCGCCTTGCTCTGGCAGTATCCGGGCTGGGCCATCTTCGTCTTCTGGTGGCTCAAGCCGGCCTATGAGCGCCTGCCGCTGTACATCCTGTCGCAAGCGCTGTTCGGCAACACACCCTCGCTGAAACAGGCCCTGCGCGCCCTGCCGAAACTGCTGTGGCCACAATTGCTGGCCAGCCTGACCTGGCGCCGCCTGAGCCCGACGCGCAGCTTCGATCTGCCCGTGCTGCAACTGGAGGGTCTGGCCGGTCAGGCACGCAGCCAGCGCCTGGTGGTACTCGGTCAGCGCGACAGCGCCGCTGCCACCTGGCTGACGCTGGTGGGCATGCACCTGGAAATTGCCCTGTGGATGGGCCTGGTCGCCCTGTTCTATCTGATGCTGCCACAACAGGTAGAACTGGACTGGACCTGGGAAAGCCTGATCGCCGCCAGCAGCGGCCAGTGGATGTGGCTGGAGCACCTGTCCAACCTGCTTTACGTGCTGCTGCTGATCATCTGGGAGCCGGTCTATGTCGCCTGCGGTTTCACCCTCTACCTCAACCGCCGCACCGCCCTGGAAGCTTGGGATATCGAGCTGACCTTCCGCCGCCTGCGCCAGCGCCTGACCGGCAGCGCCTATGCCCTGCTGCTCGGTTGCGCCCTGCTGCTGACGCAGTTGCCAAACGATGCCTGGGCCGACACGCCGCCCATCGTCAGCGCAGAGGTCGAGCAGCCCGACCCGCAAGGCCCGGACGCACCGCGCCTGCTCCAGCAGCCATTGAGCAGCCAGGCCGCGCGTGAAAGCATCGAAACCCTGCTCGACGAGCCGCCCTTCCAGCACCGCGATACCGTCACGCGCTGGCGCCTGGGCGAAGAGAAGCCGGCTGAGGAACCCAAGCCGGAAGACGTCGAAGCCTTCCTGGACATGCTCAAGAACCTGCTCAAATTCGGCGAATGGTGGAAGAGCCTGGATGTCCTCGCGCAGGTTTTCGAAGTGCTGCTGTGGGCAGCGCTGGCCGCGCTGCTGGCCTTCGTTCTGTGGCGCTACCGCGAGTGGCTGCAGGCCTTTGGCGACCGCATCGGCCTGCCGACACGACGCCGGCAGGTCGCGCCGCAACAGCTGTTCGGCCTGGAACTCGCGCCAGAGACGCTGCCCGACGATGTCGCCAGCGAAGCCGAGCGACTCTGGGCCGACCAACCGCGCGCCGCCCTCGGTTTGCTCTACCGCGCACTGCTCAGTCGCCTGCTGCATGAGCACCGCCTGCCCCTGAAGCAGTCGCACACCGAAGGCGAAGTGCTGCACCTGGTCGCCGGCCTCGGGCAAGAGAACCTGGAAGACTACAGCCGCCAGCTCACCCTGCATTGGCAGGCCCTGGCCTATGGCCATCGCCTGCCTGCCGAATCGCTGCGTCAGGGCCTGTGTCAGGGCTGGCGCAGCCTGTTCGGTCAGGAGCGTGCAGCATGAGTCGGCGCGCCGGTTTCATCCTCGCCATGGCCCTGTTGCTGGTTCTGGGACTGCTCGCCAGCTACCTGATGGGCAAGCTCGAACCCTATGAAGAGGTGATCGAGCACGGCCCTGCTCCCGAGGTTGCCAGCAGCCCCTATCTGGCTGCCGAGTACTTCCTGCGCAAACAGGGCATCGCCGCGCGTCGCGCAGAAGGTCTGGAAGTACTCGATGGCCTGCCCAGCGAAGGTCAGACCCTGATGCTGCTGGCTGACCGCAGCAACATGACGCCACGCCAGGTCGAGCGCGTGCTGCAGTGGACGGCGAGTGGTGGCCATCTGCTGTTCATCGCCGAACGCCTGTGGGACGAAGAGGAAGGCAAGAGCGGCGACCTGCTGCTCGATCTGCTGGGTGTCCAGCAGTACATGAGCGACGAACTGGATGACGAAGAGAGTAGCGAGTCGGAGCAGGAGAGCGAGGAGAGCGAGGCCTACCCGAAACTCACCAAGCTCTACCTGGAGAACGAACAGGCCCCGGCCTACATCGCCTTCGACACCGACTTCCACCTGTACGATGCGCAGAACCGCGCGCACGCCTGGGCCAACAGCGACGCGGCCACGCACCTGCTGCAGTTGTACCACGGCGACGGACTGATCACCGTACTGAGCGATCCGTGGATCTGGCAGAACCGCAACATCGACGACTACGACCACGCCTGGCTGCTCTGGTACCTGGGCCAGGACAGTGCGGTGACCCTGCTCTACCATGCCGACAGCGATGGCCTGGCGCGCCTGCTGCTGCGCCA
>CAMPIF010000499.1 GCA_946886245.1 Ectopseudomonas composti
ATCACACCTGGGGCGATCAGCGGCAGGGTCACCCGGCGAAACGCCGTCAGCGGCGAGGCGCCGAGACTGGCGGCGGCGCGCACCAGGTTGTGGTTGAAGCCCTGCAGCGTGGCCGACACGGTGATGATCACGAACGGCACGCCGAGCACGGCATGCACCAGGATCAGCGACAGGTAGCTGTTGCCCATGCCCAGCGGGGCGAAGAACAGGTAGCTGGCCACGCCGATAATCACCACCGGCACGATCATCGGCGAGATCAGCAGGCTCATCACCAGCGCCTTGCCGCGAAACTCGCCACGGGTCAGGCCGATGGCCGCCAGGGTGCCGAAGACCATGGCCAGCATGGTCGCGGCCGGGGCGATGATCAGGCTGTTCTTCAGCGAGCGCATCCAGTCGGCGGACATGAAGAAGTCCTCGTACCAGCGCAGCGAGAAGCCCTGCAGCGGGTAGACCAGAAAGGTGCCGGAGTTGAACGACAGCGGCACGATCACCAGCACCGGCAGGATCAGAAACAGCAGTACCAGGCCGCAGAGAATGCGCAGGCCGTAGTACCAGAGACGCTCGACGGGTGACATGTAGGGGCTGAGCATGGCTGTGACTCCATTTAGCGTTTAGCTCCCCTCTGCCATTCATGGGAGAGGGGCTGGGGGAGAGGGCGCTCTTCTTGCGCCATCCTCCCGAGTTCGGTTACCGAGAGGCAGTGGTGCCGAAACAAGCACCCTCTCCCGCCCTTCGGGCACCCTCTCCCATCAATGGGAGAGGGTCATCAGATGGTCTGCTACGCAGACCGCTTTCAGGCAAGCCTCAGCTTGCTCGCACCAACCAGCCAGCTGTACACCACGTAGAGCACCAGGGTCGCCGCCAGCAGCAGGCCGCCAAGGGCCGTGGCCATGCCCCAGTTGATGGTGGTGTTGGTGTAGAAGGCGACGAAGTAGCTGATCATCTGGTCGTTCGGGCTGCCCAGCAGGGCCGGGGTGATGTAGTAGCCAATCGACAGGATGAACACCAGCAGGCAACCGGCGCCGACACCGGCCAGGGTCTGCGGGAAGTACACCCGCCAGAAACTGGCGAACGGGTGGCAGCCGAGCGACACCGCCGCACGCATGTAGCTGGGCGAGATACCCTTCATCACGCTGTAGATCGGCAGGATCATGAACGGCAGCATGATGTGCACCATGGCCACGTACACGCCGCTACGGTTGAACACCAGTTGCAGCGGCTGCTCGATGATGCCCAGCGAGATCAGCGCGCTGTTGATCAGCCCGCCCGACTGCAGCAACACGATCCAGGCCGCGACCCGCACCAGGATCGAGGTCCAGAACGGTAGCAGCACCAGGATCATCAGCAGGTTGCCTTGCCGCGTGGGCAGGTTGGCCAGCAGGTAAGCCAGTGGGTAGGCCAGCACCAGGCAGATGGCGGTGATCACCAGGCTCATCCAGAAGGTACGGGCGAAGATATCCAGGTAGATGGCCTGGTCCGGCGTGGCCTTGGCCAGTTCGCCAAGGTCGTCGATGCGGTGATCGAGCGCGGCCAGCAAATAGTACGGCGTCACCGACGAAGCATTGCGGCGGATCACCTGCCAGTAGGCGGGATCGCCCCAGCGCTCGTCCATCTCGAGGAAGGCTTCCTGGTAGGACGCCGGCTCCTCGCGCAGCGGCAGCTTGCGTGCGGTACTGCTGACCAGGCTGCGAAAGCCCGCCAGCTCCATGTTCAGGCGCTTGGACAGATCGCCCAGGCTCTGGTTGCGCCGCGCCTCGAGCATATCGCCGGCAATCGCCCGGTATACCGATTCATCCGGCAGACCACGACCATCCCATCCGGCAATCGCCTCGACGGTACGCGGCAGGCTGCCGACCACCTCCGGGTTGTCGACGCTGCGCATCAGCAGCGCGCCGATGGGCAGCAGGAAGGTCAGCAGGAGAAACAGCAACAGCGGCAGGATCAGCGCCTTGGATTTCAGGCGATTGAAACGCTCGGCACGAGCCAGACGCTGCTTCAGGCTCGGCCCAGGCAAATCGTTGGCGGGCAGTACGGCGGCCATGGACAACTCCGCAAGCTAAGGCCGCACCAGGCGGCAGGAATTCGGGGATACGACACACATCGTTTGAGCAGCTCCGCCCCTCATCCGGCGCTATGCGCCACCTTCTCCCGCAGGAGAAGGGGACGAGGAAGGCGTCGCTACGCGACACCTGGCTTAACGGGCGGCCCAGGCGTTGAAACGCTGCTCAAGCTGCTCGCCGTAGTCGGCCCAGAAGGTCACGTCGATGGCCACCTGGTTGGCGATGTTTTCCGGGGTGGTCGGCATCAGGTTCAGACGCTCCGGCGCCAGCAACTCGATGGCCTGCTTGTTGGCCGGACCGTAGGCGATGTTTTCCGAGTAGGTCTTCTGCGCTTCGGGCTTGACCGAGTAGGCGATGAACTCCTTGGCCAGCTCCACGTTCTTGGCGCCACGCGGGATGGCCCAGGAGTCGAAGTCGTAGATGCCACCGTTCCACACCACTTGCAGGTTGCTCTCGGCTTGCACGGCCGCGATACGACCGTTGTAGGCCGAGCTCATCACCACGTCGCCGGAGGCCAGGTACTGCGGCGGCTGGGCGCCGGCTTCCCACCACTGGATATTGGGTTTCAGTTCGTCGAGCTTCTTGAACGCACGATCCTGGCCTTCCTTGGTGGCCAGCACCTTGTACACGTCCTTGACCGGCACGCCGTCGGCCATCAGGGCGAACTCCAAGGTGTACTTGGCGCCCTTGCGCAGGCCGCGCTTGCCCGGAAATTTCGCCACGTCCCAGAAATCGGCCCAACTGGTCGGTGCCGCGCTCAGTTTGTCGGCGTTGTAGGCCAGCACCGTGGACCAGACGAAGAAGCCCACACCGCACGGCTGGATGGCGCCGTCGATGAAGTTGGCCTGATCGCCGAACTGTGCCGGGTCGAGCTCCTCGAACAGGCCTTCGTCGCAACCACGAGCCAGCTCCGGCGACTCCACCTCCACCAGGTCCCAGCTCACGCTGCGGGTGTCGACCATGGCTTTGACCTTGGCCATCTCACCGTTGTATTCGCCGCCCAGCACCTTGTTGCCGGTGTCCTTCTCGAAGGGTTCGTAGAACGCCTTGACCTGCGCCGCCTTGTTCGCGCCGCCGAAGGAAACCGCCGTCAGATCCACCGCCAGTGCCGGCATGGCACAGCTAACGCCCAGGGCCAACGCCGCGAGCTTCAGGGATTTCGTCATTCTTATCAGCTCCTCTGTGTTACGGGGTAAAGATGAAGCACTGCGCGAAAGGCTCACTCGACTTGGAGTGGATCCAGCGCGCGGACATGCTCGACAGACCAGCCGAGCGGAACCAGGTCACCAACCGTCAGCGCCGGATCGAGCTCGGCCACGGGTTGCTTGACGTAGAAATCGGATCTGCCGCAGACCTCCATGCGAATACGCACGTGGTCGCCCAGGTAGATGAACTCGGCGATAC
>CAMPIF010000500.1 GCA_946886245.1 Ectopseudomonas composti
GTGGTGTTCTGCCGCTGGCCGGCTTCGGCGAACAGTACCGCAATGCCTTGCTGGAACCTCTGCCGGCGCAGGTGCAGCGTTACCAGGGGCTTTGCCTGTGCTGGCCGACCCAGCTGGAGTCGCCGCAGCGCCTGACGTTCAGCGCAGCCGGTGTTGAACTCGACGGTTGGCTTGCCGGGCTGCGCCAGCAGGCCGACGGCAGCCTGGCGCGTCTGGAGCTGCTGCCAGGCGCGCTGCACAAGGACAAGAGCTGGAAGTGGCATCGCCTGCTGCGGCCCTACGTGCTGCACGTCATCGCTGCGGCTTGCGGCGTGCCGCTGACCACCCTGCTGGTCGGCGAGGATCGCAGCCTGGCGTTCGAGCCTTTGCCGGTGGAGCACGCTGCCCCTGTGCTGAGCGCCTGGCTGGAGGCCTGGAATGCCGGCATGCAGGCGCCGTTGCCGGTCGCCCTGAAAACCTCGCTGGCCTGGTTGCAGGACAACAACGAGGACAAGGCGCGCAGCGTCTATGAGGGGAGCTACAACCTCTCAGGTGAAGTCCAGGGCAGCGCCAGCCTGGCCCGACAGTTCCCGGACTACGTTGCGCTCACCGCCGACGGCCAGTTTCCGGCATGCAGTGAGCGGCTCTACCAGTCGCTGCTCGACAGCAATCCCCAGGCACTCGAGGAAGACGCAGCATGAGTCAACAGCGCCCTCTGGCCCTGACGTTTCCCCTGCACGGCAGCCGCCTGATCGAGGCCAGCGCCGGCACGGGCAAGACCTTCACCATTTCCGCGCTCTACCTGCGGCTGATCCTCGGTCACGGCGGTGAGGCCGCGTTTCGCGAGGCCCTGTTGCCGCCGCAGATTCTGGTGGTGACCTTCACCGATGCGGCCACGCGCGAGTTGCGTGACCGGATTCGCGCGCGGCTGGTCGAGGCCGCGACGGTATTTCGTGGCGATGCCCAGGGCGACGACCTGCTACGCGAAATGCGCAGTGATTTCACCCAGACGCAGTGGGACGAGTGCGCCCGCCGCCTGGAGTTGGCGGCGCAGTGGATGGACGAGGCGGCGGTGTCCACCATTCACGGCTGGTGCCAGCGCATGCTGCGTGAGCACGCCTTCGACAGTGGCAGCCTGTTCAGCCAGACCCTGGAGACCGACCACAGCGAACTACTGGCCGAAGTGGTGCGCGATTACTGGCGCCAGCACTGCTATCCGCTGCAGGGCGCGGCGCTGCAATGGGTGGCAAGTGCCTGGGGCACGCCCGCCGTGCTGGGAGCGAAGCTGCGACCGTTGCTGAGCGAAGAGGGCGAGGTGTCGGCGCAGGCGCTGGGCGAACTGCTCGACAGCGCATTGCAGCAGCGCGAGCAGGCGCTTGCCGAGCTCAAGTCGCCCTGGCTGGCCTGGGCCGATGAGTTGCAGCTGTTGCTGGATGCAGCGGTGGCGGCCAAGCAGGTCGATGGCAAGAAAATCCAGGCGCGCTTCTACAACCCCTGGCTGGCCAAGTTGCGTGAGTGGGCCGGCGGCGACGAGTCGCGTCTCGACCTGGGCACAGGCTTCACTCGTCTGACCCCCGACGGCCTGGCGGAAGCCTGGAAGGGCGAAGTGCCGGGTCATCCAGCGCTGGACGCCATGGCACTGCTCAAGGCGCAACTCGATGCCCTGCCTGACCCCGCTGATGCGACGTTGCGACACGCGGCAGCCTGGGTTCGCCAGCGCTTCGACTGGGAGAAACGCCAGCGTGCGGAGATGGGCTTCGACGACATGCTCCTGCGCCTGGACGCTGCCCTGCAAGGCAGCAACGGCGCGCGCCTGGCCGAGGTGATCCGCCGCCAGTTCCCGGTGGCGATGATCGATGAATTCCAGGACACCGACCCGCTGCAGTACCGCATCTTCGATACGCTCTACGAGGTAGAAGCCAACCGCGACGACTGCGGCCTGTTCATGATCGGTGACCCCAAGCAGGCCATCTATTCCTTCCGTGGCGCCGACATTCATACCTATCTGCGCGCACGTCGGGCGACGTTCGGTCGGCACTACAACCTGGAGAAGAATTTCCGCTCCAGCCAAGCCATGGTCGATGCCGTCAACGGGGTTTTCCTGCGTGCCGAACAACGTGACGGCGGCGAGGGTGCCTTTCTGCTGCGCGACGATCTGCCTTTCATCGAGGTGGGCGCGCAGGGCCGGCGCGAAGTCTGGAGTGTCGACGGCCAGCCGCAGCCAGCCCTGACGGTGTGGCAGCTGGCGAGCGACGAACCGGTTGCCAAGGGCGCCTATCTGGATGCCCTGGCAGCCGGTGCGGCCAGCGAGATCGTGCGCCTGCTGGACCTGGGCCAGCGCGGGCAGGCCGGCTTCAGCAAAGAGGGCGCGCTGAGTGCCTTGCGGCCCAGCGACATCGCAGTGCTGGTGCGCGATTTCAACGAGGCGCAGGCCATTCGCGGCGAGCTGGCTGTGCGCGGCGTGCGCAGCGTCTACCTCTCCGACAAGGATTCGGTTTTCGCGGCCCAGGAGGCGCGCGACCTGCTGCTGTGGCTGCGCGCCTGTGCCGAGCCGGATCAGGATCGCCCGCTGCGTGCGGCGCTGGCCAGCGCGACACTGGGGCTGGCTTTGAGCGAACTGGAGCAGCTCAACCTCGACGAGCGCACCTGGGAACGCCGCGTCATGCAGTTTCGCGACTACCGCCAGCGCTGGCAGCGCCAGGGTGTGCTGCCGATGCTGCGCCAGTTGCTGCAGGACTTCGAGCTGCCGCAGCGGCTGATGGCACGTGACGATGGCGAGCGGGTACTGACCAACCTGCTGCACCTGGCCGAACTGCTGCAGCAGGCTGCCGCCGAACTCGATGGCGAGCTGGCGCTGATTCGCCACCTGGGCGAGCTGCTGGCCGGTGAGGGCCAGGCTGCCGACGAGCAGGTGTTGCGCCTGGAGAGCGACGAGGCACTGGTACGGGTGGTGACCATCCACAAATCCAAGGGCCTGGAGTATCCCCTGGTGTTCCTGCCATTCATCTGCGCCTTCCGCCCGGTGGATGACAAGAAGCCGCTGCAGGTCCACGACGGTGAACGTCGCCGGCTGGTGCTCAAGGCCGATGAAGACAGCCTGGCGCGCGCCGAGCGTGAGCGCCTGGGCGAAGACCTGCGCCTGCTCTACGTGGCACTGACCCGTGCCCGTCATGCCTGCTGGCTGGGCGTAGCGGATCTGAAGATCGGCAACGGCAAGAAGTCGCGCCTGCATGAGTCGGCGTTGGGCTACCTGCTCGGTGGCGGCGCGTCGCTGACAACCAGTCACGAACTCACCGCTTGGCTCGCACCCTTTGCCGCTGGGCTGGAAAGCACCGTGACGCCGGTGCCGGCCGCCAGCGAGCAGCGCTATCGCATGATCGAAGACAAGCAGTTCGAGCCGCACTGGCGTACGCCTGTACGACGCGCCGCCGAACATTGGTGGATCGCCTCCGACAGTGCGCTGCGTCTGGA
>CAMPIF010000501.1 GCA_946886245.1 Ectopseudomonas composti
CACCATTGCGCTGCGCTTGTTTGCAGTCGGAGCTATTGGGCTCGTCATCGGCAGTCTGGCCGACGCATTCGGCAGCCCTGGCAATCTCCTGAACATCCTCCGCCAGGCAAGCCTGCTCTTCCTCGTGGCGTCGGGCCTGACCATCGTCATCATCTCGGGCGGGCTGGACCTGTCAATCGGCGCCAACGTGTCGTTGTCGGCATGCCTTGCGGCGACGGTCATTCAATCGACCGGCTCATTGCTGGCGGGCACCGCAGTTGCACTGGCGAGCGGGATCGCGATTGGCGTAGTGAACGCCATCATCATTTGCGTGCTGCGTGTACCGGCCTTCATTGCGACGTACGGAATGTTGTGGATTCTCCATGGCATCGCGTACTGGTACATGAGCGGCGCCACTATCCACGGCTTCCCAAGCGAGGTCCGATACATCGGCAGCGGCTTTGCGGCCGGCGTGCCGATCCCCGTGTACATCATGCTCGCTTTCCTTCTGGTGGGCACTCTGTTCACCCAGCGCACCATCTGGGGCCAGCAGATCTACGCGATAGGCGCAAATCCGACGGTTGCCGGTCTGTCTGGCATTCCCGTGAAACGCCGAGTCGCCTTGGTCTACGTCATCAGCGGCGCCATGGCAGGCCTGGCGGCGCTTGTCTTCCTCGCGCGGCTGAACTCGGCGGAAGCGGACCTCGGCGAATCGCTAACGCTGGCTGCGGTTGCTGCCGTGCTGATCGGTGGAACGTCGCTTTTCGGCGGCTCCGGCACCCTCGCGGGCACCTTGCTGGGATGCATCGTACTTGCCGTTGTCCTCAACGGGATGAACCTGCTGTCCATCAGCGCGAGCTGGCAACCCATCGTTTCCGGCGTGATCGTGATTGTGTCAGTCCTCTTCGATGCGCTTGGCCGGCGCCATCGATGACCTCCCCCGGCCGATTCCCCCTCATTACCAAGGAGACAACCATGTTCAGCGTATCTCTCACCGCCACCGCCGTGCTGGCCATGACCCTCACCATGCCGATGCACGCAACGGCCCAAAGCGGTGAGATCATCGCGGTCTTCACCAAGAATCAGACCAACCCGTACTTCCAGGTCGTCCGCACAGCCGCTGAGACCGCTGCCAAGCAGATGAGCGCGAAGGTGGTCCAGTATGTTCCGACCAAACCGGACAGCATTCCCGAGCAGATGAGTCAGATCGACGACATGGTAGTGAAGAAGCCCGCCGCCGTGGTGCTCATCCCGGTCAACTACAAGGCCCTATCGGCTGGCGTGGAGAAGCTCAACGGTGCCGGGATTCCGGTGGTCACGGTAACGGACCGCACGGAGTCCGGCAAGGTCGCAGCGTTCGTGGGTTCGAGCGACTATGACTTGGGCGTGGTGACCGGCAGGCACCTCCTGAAGACCCTGGGCGGCGAAGGCAATGTGATCATCCTCGAAGGCGTCAAAGGCTCGCTTACGAGTTCGGACCGCGTGCGTGGTTTCCAGGACGCCCTCAAGGAGTTTCCGAAGGTCAAGCTCCTGGCCAGCCAACCCGGTAACTTCGTGCGCCTGACGGCACTGCAGGTGACTGAAAACCTGCTCCAGACGCATCAGAAGGTCGACGGCATCATGGCTGCCAACGACGCGATGGCCAGTGGCGTCATTGAAGCCTTGGAGGGAGCCAACCGCAAGGCACTCGTCGTGGGTATCAATGGAACCCAAGAGGCGATCGACGCCATCAAGGGTGGCAAGCTGCTTGCGTCTGGCGACTACAACGGATTCCTGCAGGGTTGCGTTGGAACGATGGCAGCCATTCGGGCCGTGCGCAAGCAAAGCGTGCCGTCCGAGGTGGTCTTCAAGGCAACGATTGTGGACAAATCGAACTATGCAAACTTTGACGGGCCTTTGGAGACCCGTCGCTGTCCCGAATGGTCCGATGCACTGAAACTCGCGGCCGTCAAATAGAGTTCAACAAGGGC
This sequence comes from Ectopseudomonas composti, assembly GCA_946886245.1. The sequence continues at coordinate 1,950 of CAMPIF010000501.1, forward strand.
TGCCACCAAGCTGATCAGCATGAACAGCTTCTCTCTTGGGGTCAATGAGGTGGCAGTCCTAAACGGAAATGAAGGATCGCGATCATGCTGAATAGGCTCCATGGTGCTCCTATTGCGGTGAAGATCTCGCTGGCCCCTGTGTTCATACTTTTTTGTATGGCGCTTGTTGCCGCCCTGACTCTAGCTACCTTCACCAGGTTGACGAAGAACATCGAGCAGGTCGGCACCGTTGGCCTGAACAACATGGTACAGGCGCAATCAATGGCGATTCGGTTCCGTGCGGTCTATGGCAACGTGCTCAGGTCGCTGGCTTGGGACGGTGCTGGTGCAATGGCGGATACCGTCGCGCAGATGGATAAGAAAATTCAGCACGACATGAAGGAGTACAGGGCGCTGTTGACGGAGGTACTTGATCGAGGTGACTTATCCGAAGTCCAGCGGAGCCGATGGGAGCGATTTCTCGGAGGATATGCAGCTTTCGAGAAGGCTGCACAGGAAACACTGAAGGCCAAATCCTCGGGCCTGTATCTGGCGATGAAGAATATCGACCAGATGGATCAGGCGAGCCAGACCGCAAGCGCAATCCTTGATGAGTTGGTGCAGCATGAGGTCACAGCAGGCCGAGACATGACTCTGTCGGCTGGCGTGGCTTCGCGCAATGGTGCAGCCGCGGTCTTGGCTGCTTTGGCCGCGGCCCTATTGCTAGGAGGCTTGCTAATCTGGTGGTGTGCCAGAGTCATTAGCCGTCCTCTGGTGCATGCCGCTGAGGTTGCCGACAGGATTGCTTCAGGCGACTTGTCATCGCGCCCGGAGATTTTCAGCTCTGACGAAAGTGGTCGCGTTCTCGGTGCAATGAATTCCTTATGCAGCAGCCTCTCGGCGATGGTCGCCGCTATTCGAGACGCGGCCGTGCAGATCGACAATGCATCGAGCGAGATTGCCGCCGGGAATGCCGATTTGTCGATGCGAACCGAGAAGGCAGCGACTTCGCTCCAAAGCACAACTGCCGATATTGGGTTACTTGCCGACGCGCTCAGGGTGAGCGCCGATTCAGTTGCAGAAGCAAGTGTTATGGCTCAAAAGGCCAGCGAAGCGGCTCAGCAAGGTGGAGGGGCGGTCGCTGAGGTCGCGCGCACTATGGGAGAAATACGGAACAACGCCGCCAAAATTCGGGAGATCATCGGTGTTATCGATGGCATTGCGTTCCAAACCAACATCCTTGCGCTGAACGCAGCAGTGGAGGCGGCTCGCGCTGGAGAGCATGGAAAGGGATTCGCCGTCGTTGCAGCTGAGGTCAGAATGCTGGCCCATCGCAGCAGCACGTCGGCATCCGAAGTGCGTAGCCTGATCGAAGCGTCTGTTGAAACAGTCGAAGAAGGCTCGGCCAAGGCGCATTCTGCCGGTAAGCTGGTTGGCAGCATCGTGGATGCAGCCCAGGGAATGGACAGTGTGATTCGCGAGATTTCCCAAAGAATCAGTGAACAGGCCGAACA
>CAMPIF010000502.1 GCA_946886245.1 Ectopseudomonas composti
CAGGGAGCCGGCGTGCAGCTTGCGGTCGACTTCGCGCAGGTGCTTGTACCAGCGGTAGATGCGCGCACGGATGCGCCACTGGTAGATCGGTCCGACGGCCTTGAACAGCGGGATCATCACCACGATCAAGGGGATCAGCAGGATGATGTAGCGGTCGGCCAGCGAGGCGATACGAAACGGCAGGTAACGCTGCAGGATCGGCAGGCCCTTGTCGTAGTAATGCCCTGCATCCTTGTGCAGCTCGAAGGTGCGAGGCTCGGCGCTGGGAAAGGTGCCGGCGGCGTCGAGCAGGTTGCCGCCGCGCATCACTTCACGACTGGCCTCGAGAAAAAGCGGCACCAGGCCGGGGTTGAAGTCGTCATTGACCACCAGGGTGGCGACCGGAGCGAGGGTGACGATGTCGCGATCAGGTGCATTGCTGGCCAGATCGAGCAGGCCTTCGCCGACGGTCACCTGATTGAAGAACGGCAAGCGCGCGGCGTAGGCGGCGGCGCGACGAAAGTGCGCCAGGGCGATATCCGGGTTGGCCGCCAGTTGTTGCACCAGGGCGTTTTCTGCCGGGCCAACGAAGAATGCGGCATCCAGTTCGCCGGCCATCAGCGCGCGGGCGGCCTTGCCACCCCCGATGCTCTGCCAGCTTGCGGGATAGTGTTCGGGCCCGATGGCATTGGCGCCGAGGATGGCATCGCTGGCGGCACGGGTGCCGCTGCCTTCGCCGCCCAGACCGAGGCGCAGTGGCAGCAGGTCGGCAATGCGATCCAGCGCCACGTCACGGCGATAGAACAGCCACAGGGGCTCCTGATAGATCGCTCCCAGGCTTTCCAGCTGACGCTGTTCTTCGGGTGCCAACTGGCGCTCCAGGCCGCTCTGCACCAGGGCGATCTCCACTTCCGGGTCCTCGGCCAGCAGACGCTGCAGGTTGTCGCGCGAGCCGGAGGTCGGCACCAGATTCAGCTCGAACCCTTCCTTGGCCAGTTCTTCCTTCAGGCGTTCGGCGAACTGCTGGTAGGCACCGCCTTGAGCGCCGGTGGCCATGCTGGCGCTCATCGGCGGTGGCGGCGCGACGAACTGGAACAGTGCCCAGACCAGGCCGGCCACCACCGGGACGATCCACAGGTTGGCCAGGATCATGATTTTCAGGTCGTTGAGTACGCGGCGCATGGGGCTTCCTTTCGGCGAAATCAGGGTAAGGATAGAACCCTATGCGCCTCACGGTCACCTGTTGGGTGGATGACGCTCTTTCATCCACCACCAGGCTTGCGGTGGATCGGTGAGGCGTGATCCACCCTACGCCAGCGCTTTATGTCTTGCCCGCAGATGACTGAGCAGCAGCAGGGCGGCAAGCAGCCCTGCGGCATACAGCGCATCGCTGCCGAGCATCACCAGCAGCGCTGCACAGAGCAGCCCGCTGAGTCCGGCCAGCAGGCGCCAGATGCCACTGAGCAGCACCCAGCCGGCGGCCATGCTGAGCAGGTAGATCAACACGAAGTTGCCGTTGGCATAGCGGATCAAATCATCTACCGACAGGTTCAAGGTGGCCGAGAGCATGGCGCACAGCGCACAACAGATCACCACCAGCAGCAAGGCTCTGCCGGGTACGCCCTGGCGGTTGCGCACGGCCAGTCTGGCAGGCAGGCGGCCTTCATCGGCCAGGCTCCAGATAAGCCGGGCGAAGCCCTGGATGTAGACGTTCATCGAGGCGAAGCAGGCCAGGTAACCGAGTACCGCCACCAGCACGCGCGCCTGCTCGCCCAGCAGTTGCTCGAACAGACGGGGCAGGGCGGTGGTGTCGCTGTGCACGTCGCCGTAGGTGGCAAAGCTCAGCACCGCCACCGAGCAGGCCCAGTACACCAGGCCGGCCAGCAGCACGCCGAGCAGCAGCGCCAGGGGGAAGTCGCGCTCCGGGTGTTTGAACTCCTCGCCCAGATGGGTGAACGCCTCGATACCGACGAAGCACCAGAACATCACCCCCAGCGCCGTTGGCAACAGGTGCCATTGGCCATCCATCGCTGGCAGCAGTGGTTGGCTGGCGCGCGGCAGGTCACCGACCCACCAGATCAGCGCCACGCTGGCGACGATGGCCACGGCGATCAGCCCCTGGAGCATGCCCGTTGCTTTCGGTGGGCGCTGGCCAAGCAGGAGAATGGCGCCCAGCGTGGCCAGTTCGATGAGCAACAGGCCACTGCGATCGAGATCGAACAACGCCAGCCAGAAGCCGCTGGCGATATGCAGGGCCGCCGGCAGACCGACCGGCAGCACGGCGAGAAACAGCAGGGCGCTGACCCCTTCCATGCGCAGACCGAAGGCGCGGCCGATCAGGTGCGGCGCGCCGCCGGCATGAGGGAAGCGCTTGCCCAGCTGGGCGAAGGTGAACGCCACTGGCAGTACCAGGACGATCAGCAGCATCCAGGCCCATAACGACGCTTCGCCCGCCGCCGTGGCCGCCAGGGCCGGCACCACGAAGATGCCGGTGCCGAGCAGCGAGGTGCTGAGCAGGGCGATGCCCTGCAGCAGGCCCAATTCCTTGTTCAATCGACTCATGGGGTATGCTCACGCCTTTGCAGATACCGCCATGGTAGAGCGCCGCCTGATTGCAGGTTGGCGCCTTTTGCCGACGAAATGGCGGTTTCCCACGTCAACCTGATTGCCGCCCCGAGAAGCCCCGTGGACAAGTTCGATCGTCAGATCCTCGCCCTGCTGCGCAGTGATGCGCGTACCTCCATCAGCCAGATCGCCCGTGAGGTCAACCTGTCACGTTCGGCGGTCAGTGAGCGGATTCGTCATCTGGAAGAGAGCGGGGTGATTCGCGGCTATCACGCCCAGGTCGCTGTGCCCGGCGAGGGTGGGGTCAAGGCCTTCCTCGAGCTGTTCTACCAGAACGCTCGTTGCCAGGATTACGTCGAGCGCATGCGTGAATACCCGGAAATCCGCCATTGCAGCGGCATCAGCGGCGAGACCGACATGCTGGTGCTGGTCGAAGCGCCAAACATGGCGCGCCTGAGCGAAGTGCGCGCGGCCATCGAAGCTTTCCCGCAGATGCAGCGGGTCAAGACCCACATCGTCGTGCAGGACTGGCCGCTATGAGCCTGCGCATCCTGCACACCTCCGACTGGCACCTGGGCCAGCACTTCATGGGCAAGACCCGCCAGGCCGAGCACCAGGCTTTCTGCACCTGGCTGCTGGAGCAGGTGCGGGCACATGACGTGGATGTTTTGCTGATTGCCGGCGACGTGTTCGACACCGGCGCACCGCCCAGTTACGCCCGCGAGCAGTATTACCGGCTGGTGGTGGAGCTGCGCGACGCCGGCTGCGCCCTGGTGGTGCTTGGCGGCAACCACGACTCACCGGCCATGCTCGGTGAAAGCCGCAGCCTGCTGGCGCAACTGGGCGCCCAGGTGGTGCCGGGTGTGGGCGTCGAC
>CAMPIF010000503.1 GCA_946886245.1 Ectopseudomonas composti
ATACCGGGATGTCGCACTGCTCGATCAGCGCGCGCTCGATCTCGAAACATTCGGGGGCCTTGATATCTTCCAAGTTGATGCCGCCGAAGGTGATGGAGATGCGCTTTACGGTGTCGATGAAGGCCTGCGGGCTTTCCGAATCGACTTCGATATCGAACACATCGATACCGGCAAAACGCTTGAACAGCACGCCTTTGCCTTCCATGACCGGCTTGGAGGCCAGCGGACCGAGGTTACCCAGGCCGAGGATGGCGGTGCCATCGGAAATAACGGCTACCAGGTTGCCCTTACCGGTGTAACGGTAAGCCAGCTCAGGGTCACGAGCGATTTCGCGAACCGGCTCAGCGACACCCGGGCTGTAGGCCAGCGACAGGTCGCGGGCAGTAGCAGTGGCTTTGGTCAACTCGACGCTCAGCTTACCGGGGCGGGGCTGGGCGTGATATTCGAGAGCGGCAGTTTTTAGATCTGACATAGTGGCATTTCCGCTTTTGTTGGCTGTTGAACGGGCAGGCGGCCGAGGATACGCAAGTTGTATACACCTGCACAAGACCGTTCGGTCGCGATTGAAGCGCCGCACTAGCGCAGCGTTTTCAGCCACTCGCCGGGGCGCGGTTCACCGCTCGGATAGAGCCCGTTGAGCAGCCTGAGCTGCGCCTCGCCATCAACCGCCAGCGGCGAATCCTTGGCCAAGGCAGAGATGCCCTGCCCCGTCCTGGCCCGCACCAGCCGCAGGCGCACCGGCTCGGCCAGCTTGCGTTCGGCCGCCTTGAGCGGCCGGTAACTGCGGATGACATCGAGGAAGCGCTGGTCCTCGGTTTCCAGCGAAGCACGCCCCTTCACCGCCGCCACGAACAGGTAGGCATTGTCGCCGCGATAGATCACCGCAACGCGCCGCGCCGCCTGCCCCTGCAACACCGCCGTATAGCCCTGCAGCGCCCCCAGCTTCAGCTCCTCACCCGCTACCAGGCGCTGGTTGCCGGCACGCTTGCGCAGGAACTCGGCAGGCGAAAGACCTTTTTCCACCGCCTCCAGGGTCATGGCGATGAAGGCTTGCTCATCCGGGGTGTGGCCGATCAACACATCTGGGCGATTGACCAGTTGCCAGCCCTGCGGGTAGGTCAGGGCGAAGTCCAGCTCGCCGTGATAGAAATTGCGCCCACGGCGAATACCGCTGGCAGCCGAATCACCGAACACCAGGCCGTCGAGCATCTGCAGGAAATTGTCGCGCCCCACTTCCTGATCGCCACCCACCAATGCACGCGCCGGGCCAATGACTTCCTGCAGACGTCGATCATTGTCCGGGTGCGTGTCGAACAAGCCGTGGTAGCCACCCGTCGTGGTTGCTTCGCCCCGCTTGGCAGCCTGCTCACGAGCGAAGTCCTCCTGCCCCTTGAGCACCTTGACCACTTCGATCATCGCTTGCGGATCGTAGCCACCACGCGCCAGGTATTGCGCGCCCAGGCCATCGGCCTCCAGCTCCATGTCGCGCCCGTAGCCGCGCACGAAGGCGTTGCCCATGGCGCTGGTCAGATCCCCCACCGCCCCGACACCGGTACCGATGGCCGCAGCCTGACCGAGCAAACCCCAGGCCGTGGACTGACTTTGCTGGCGCACGCTATGGCGCGCGGTCACGTGACCGACCTCATGGCCCAGCACGGCCGCCAGCTCCGCCTCGGAGTTGAGGTAGGCGAGCAGGCCGCGATGGATATAGATGTAGCCCCCCGGCAGGGCGAAGGCGTTGACGTCCGGACTGTCCACCAGGGTGAAGACGTAGTTGAGCTGATTGCGATGGCTACTGCGCGCCACCCGCTCGCCGACGCGCTGGATATAGGCCTGCAGCCTGGCATCTTCGTAGCGCGGGTATTGCTTGAGAATTTCCTGGTTGTAACGCGCGCCAAGATCCAGCTCCTGGCGCTCGCTCATCATCACGAAGTCGGTGCGGCCAGTAGCGGGATTGACCGCACAACCCGCCAACCAGCTGCAGAACAGGCACAGCGTCAATGCACGCATCATGGCAACACCTCCAGCATCGCCGAATGGGTAAGCGGCAGCATCCAGCGCGCCTGCCCGGATTTCAAGCCGCCGCGACCCTGACGATCGATGACCCAGCCACGCGCCTCCACTCGCCGCCCTTCGAGTTTCTGCAAGGCATGCATGTCGAACTCACCAAGCAGTTCTGGCGCCACGCGCAATACCCGACCACCATCGAGATCGAGCCAGAGGCCGCCGCGATTGCGCTGCACGCCAGTAACCCGCCCACCGAGCAGGGCGAAGCCGCCACTGCGTAGCTGACCAGCCGCCTTCACCTGCTCATCACGCCACAAGCCAAGCCGCTGGCTGCGCGCCATGCGCTCGGCTTTCGCCTGGCAAGTCACCAGTGCCGCATTGGGCGCCACCGCCACCATGAAGCCGAGACCTTCGCCCAGGAGTTGCGCTTCGAGATTACGCCCCTGGCGGTCATAAAGGTGGGCCAGGGTACGCCCGTAGCGATCCTTGCGCTGCGCGCCATAGAGCAGGCCGACACGACCATCGCTGGCATCGACCAGCGCCTGCAAGCGGCGCTTGGCCTGCACCGCATAAGGCTCGTCGCTACGCCCCTTGCGTCCCAGCTCGGGCGCATTGATGCCGATCAGGCGGATGCTGCGCCCGTCGACCAGGCGCACCGTGTCACCATCGACCACCTGGCGCACGGCGACCTGCGCCAGATCGGCGCGCTGCGGGCAGAAGGCCTGGGCCAGATCGGCGCCAAGCAGAGAAACGAAAAAGGCGCCCACCAGGGACGCCTTTTTCAGATTCACGGACAGGTGCATGGCACGCTCCGTAATCGTTCGGTCGCTTACTTGGCGCCGAATACGCCGAAGCGCTGCTTGAAGCGATCGATACGGCCGCCGGTGTCCAGCACTTTTTGCTTACCGGTGTAGAACGGGTGGCACTCGGAGCAAACGTCGAGGCTCAGGTTCTTGCCCAGGGTGGAGCGGGTCTTGATCACGTTACCGCAGGAGCAGGTAGCGTCGATTTCGACGTAGTTCGGATGGATATCGGCTTTCATCGTGCTTTCCTCAGGGTAGTCGTGCCGCCACCCGACCAATGTCAGGCACCGCACAGAAATAGGCCGCGCATCTTACCAGACGCGCAAGCCGATGCAAGCCACGCAAGGCACCGGTCGTCGCGTGCTAAGATCGCCGGCCTGTCAATGGAGCTTCTGGCTTGCCCAACCTGATCCTGCGCCTCGCCCTGCCCTCGCCGCTGCGCCGCCTGTTCGACTACCTCGCCCCCGCTGGCGTGTCGCGCAGTGCCTTGCAGCCCGGCGTACGCCTGCGCGTGCCTTTCGGTCGGCGCGAGATGATCGGCGTGCTGGTGGAGGTCGACACTCAGAGCGAGGTTCCCACGGACAAGCTCAAGCCGGCCCTGGAAC
>CAMPIF010000504.1 GCA_946886245.1 Ectopseudomonas composti
GGTCAGGGCGTCCATGTTGGTCATGGTGCAGCCGTCGAACTGGCCGACGCTGTACTGGTTGATGGATTCGACGTAGTCGTTGAGTTGCACGACATCGATGTCGATGCCGTATTTCTTCGCCCATTTGTCGATGATGCCGGAGGTGCTGGCATGGCCCCAGGGCATCCAGCCGGCGTAGAGCGTCCAGCAGACGCTGAAGCTGTCTTTCTTCTCGGCGTGAGCGCTGAAGCTGAGCACCGCGGCCAGACCGGCAGCGGCGAAGGAGAGCAGACGGTACTTGCGCATTTGGAACCTCCAGTCTTGGTGAGTACGGGCAGGAGTCGCGGCACGTTTCGAATCGTTCGAAAGGCGCGTTCTCCCGGGCTTTTATCCCGCCGTGTAACCTCACTGGAGGTCGATGACTCTCGGACCAGCACTTGCCGGGCAAGTCGGAACCCTAGTCATCCATTTCGCAAATTGTGGTGCCGCGATTCCGGGAAAACCCGGTTGAAACCTGCACGCTCAGGCAGTAGCGAATAGCGTGCCAGCTCGCCGAAGCCCGTGGCTGGGCGCTCTGGCGACGCGGCTTGCGGTTTGCGTGCTGCCTGATGGGGCCTGAGTAGCGTTCATTGCACCGTTCGGGGGCGATTCGGTCCGTGGCATCGCAGCTTGGCGGCATTATGGCGGTGGCATGGAAATCGCTATCGATCCTGCTGCAGGGACGGCCTTGCTGCTGCCCTCGGGACGACCCGACCCGCTGCTCGTCTGGACGACCAGGTAACTCACTTGTTCAAGGGAGATTGCCATGGCGCATACCCATTTCACCTCTATTCCTCTTATCGACGTTGCCGGCCTGTATGCCGATGATCTTGCTGAACGTCAGCGCGTTGCCGATGAGCTGGGCCGCGCGGCTCGCGAGGTCGGCTTTCTGCAGATCATCGGGCACGGCATTTCGCGTGATCTGCGCGACGGGCTGATCCAGCAAGCGCGCCGCTTCTTCGCTCGCCCGCTGGAAGAGAAGATGCGCTTCCATATCGGCCAGTCGAGCAACCACAGCGGTTACGTGCCGGAAGGCGAGGAGCAGTTCGTCGGCGGCAGCAAGGATCTGAAAGAGGCCTACGACGTCAATTACGACTACACCGAGGCGCCTCAGGTCTATCCGCTACTGGGCCCGACCCAATGGCCGGACTCGGCGGACTTCAAGCGCGAGGTTGGCGCCTACTACCGAGCGGCGCTGGCGCTGGGCGACACGCTGTTTCGTGGCTTCGCCCTGGCGCTGGGGCTGGCCGAGGACACCTTCGCCGGCATCACCCGGCATCCCACCAGCCAGCTGCGCATGATCCATTACCCGCTCGATCCCGACCCGGTGGCCGATCGTCCCGGTATCGGCGCGCACACCGACTATGAGTGCTTCACCATTTTGTTGCCGACGGCCGAAGGCTTGCAGGTGCTCAACGGCGACGGGCAGTGGATCGACGTGCCGCTGGTCGAGGACGCCTTCGTGATCAACATCGGCGACATGCTCGAAGTGCTCAGCAACGGCCATTTCGTTGCCACCTCGCACCGCGTGCGCAAGGTCAGCGAAGAGCGTTTCGCCTTCCCGCTGTTCTGCGCCTGCGACTACCCGACGCGCATCGCGCCGATTGCCGGCCTGCCGGCGCGCGGTGAACGGGTGTACGCGCCGGTGAGCTGTGGCGACCACCTGTTCGCGCAGACCGCGCAGACCTTCCGCTACCTGCGCGAGCGACTGGAGGACGGCTCGCTGAAATTGCCGGATGGCGCGGCAGGCTTGTCCAGCTTTGGTCAAGGTCGCCGGGAGGTGACGGCATGAACCTGCTGGAACTGGCGGCACATTACCCACAGCGCGCCGAGGGGGGCGTACCGGACTGGATGCTCGGGCACTTTCGCCGGCGCAGCATCAGCTTCGCTGATGGCCGCAGCGACCAGCGCACTCAGGTGCATTGGCTGCAAAGCCGCACCTTCACCATCGACCAGCGCTGGCCGGATGCGCCCGCGCTGCCGCCACGGGCCTGGCAGGACTATGACGCCGCCGAGCTGCGCCAGCTCGCCAACCATGAAGGCTGGGTGGCCGACAGCGTCTGGGAGAACGGCTACCTGAGCTGGCACGGTGGCGTGAGCCTGCAGCTGCACAACCGCTGGCCGGAGCCGGCGCAGTTGCAGCGCATCGGCAACTGCATGATCGAGTTCGGCACCAGCGGCGCCTATGTCGAGGACTGGCGTTTGCAGGCCAGCAGCGGGCCGTTGATCGGCCTGCGCCTGCTGGAGGAATGCGACGCCGAAAGCGGCGAGGTGCTGCAGCGCGGTGGCGGCCTGATTCTCTGTGGCGAGCAGCTTGGTTGGGTGCAGGGGCGGGCGATTGAGCCGGGTGAATCAGCATGGCAACTGCGCGAGCGCGCCGAGCTGGCGCGCGGGGATGGCGAGGCGTTGGCTGCGCTATTCGACTGCGAGACCTCGCTGGCCTACGCCGATCGGCAGGGCCGCTATCAGGTGGCGCTGTCCACGCTGCCGGCGCGGGTGGGGCAGAGCGTCTCGCTGGAAGGCTTCGAGCTGCCGGGCGCGGGGCGCGTCTGTCAGCACCTGCAACGCGCGGATGGCCGTGCAGTGGTGCGGACGTTCATCATCGATACGCTGGAGCCGCACTGGCGCGCAGACCCGGTTACGCCTTGTACCGATGAAGCGCAACGCTGGTTCGCTGCGGAAGGCGAAACGCTGTCGCGGTATCTGGAGGTGTTGAGTTAGTCAGACGGTGACCGTCTGATTGACCGCTGAAAAGCTCGCCGCTGAAGCGCCTCCCACGGTTTGGTTCCGGTTGATTCGTGGGAGGGGCTTGAGCCGCGATGGTGTCACTGTAGAGTTGGTGCGCACGGCGCACCCTACGGGATCTCGCGCGGTTTGCGCGTCGTAGGGTGCGCCGCGCGCACCGAATACGCCGAGATACGCTACCTCTCAGGTCCGTAGCCTGGATGCAATCCGGGGCAAATGTGCCGGTGTTCCCCGGATTCCATCCGGGCTACCGTTCGTTGCGCGCGGCGATACGCTCGGCCAGCTCGTTGGGCAATTGCGCCTGCGCCCGGCGCGCTTCGTTCAGCGGGATGTCGTAGGTGATGCGCGCGCCGTAGGCGTTGGGCGCCTGCGGGTCGTGGCGCACTTTGTCGAACACCAGCAGGCGGGTGCCGAGGCTGAAGCCTTCGGACAGGTCGTGGGTGACCATGAACACGGTCAGGCGGGTTTCCTGCCACAGCTCCAGCAGCAGCGCGTGCATGTCCTTGCGAATGCCGGGGTCGAGTGCGCCGAAGGGCTCGTCGAGCAGCAGCATGCGCGGTTGCATCACCAGCGCCTGGGCGATGGCCAGGCGTTGCTGCATGCCACCGGAAAGCGCGCTGGGGTATTTGTTCAGGGCATGGCCGAGGCCG
>CAMPIF010000505.1 GCA_946886245.1 Ectopseudomonas composti
GCTGATGCCAACCGTAGGGTGGACGACGCTTCATCCGTCCACCACCTGCCAACCCAAGGCGGACAAAAACAGCGTTGTCCACCCTACACGCTGATACCAACCGTAGGGTGGACGACGTTTCATCCGTCCACAGCCCCGCCAACCCAAGGTGGACAAAAACAGCGTTGTCCACCCTACGCGCTGATGCCAACCGTAGGGTGGACGACGCTTCATCCGTCCACCACCTGCCAACCCCATGGTGGACAAAAACAGCGTTGTCCACCCTACGCGCTGATACCAACCGTAGGGTGGACGACGCTTCATCCGTCCACCGCCCTACCAACCGATCGGCGACTGCGAATGGCCCAGGTGCGCACGGCGCACCCTACCCTTGAAAAACGCCCCCATCGAGTCCATCTAGGCTGGTACAGCCTTTTCCCCGCCTGATGGAGAACCCCATGACCCTCGACGAGCTCAACGCCATTGCCGGCGTGACCGCCAAACCCGACGTCGCCACTGCCGACTTCGTCTACAACCACACCATGATCCGCGTGAAGGACCTGCAGAAATCCCTGGATTTCTACACCCGCGTGCTGGGCTTCACCCTGCTGGAGAAGAAGGACTTCCCCGACGCCGAGTTCAGTCTGTACTTCCTCGCCTTGATCAACGACAAGTCGCAGATCCCGACTGACCCGGCTGCCCGCCATCAGTGGCGCAAGTCGATTCCCGGCGTGCTGGAGCTGACCTACAACTACGGCACCGAGAAAGACCCGGAATTTTCCTACCACAGCGGCAACAGCGACCCGCGCGGCTTCGGTCACCTGTGCGTGTCGGTACCGGACATCAAGGCGGCCTGTCAGCGCTTCGAAGACCTCGGTGTGGACTTCCAGAAGCGCCTGACCGACGGCCGCATGCGCGACATCGCCTTCATCAAGGACCCGGACGGCTACTGGGTCGAAATCATCCAGTTCACCGAAGTGATCTGATTCTCGCGCCCGCGAAAAACGACGAGGGGCTGCCTCCAGCGAGGCAGCCCCTCGTTCGTTCATGGGCTCAACTGACGCCGACGTAGCGATCGGCCCGGTGATTGATCGCCAGCACCAGATTGAGCATCACCGCCCCCAGCACCGAGAGCAGCACCTTGTCTGGCGACACCACGAAGATCGCCGCCAGCACGATGCTCGCGTCGATGGCCATCTGCACGGCACCCGCACGGAAACCGAAGCGCTCCTGCATGTACAGCGCAAGAATGTTCACCCCACCCAGGCTGGCACGGTGACGGAACAGCATGAGCAAACCCAGCCCCATCGCGGCACCGCCGAACAGCGCGGCATAGAGGGCGCTGAGGTGAGCGAAGGCGACCCACTGCGGCGTCAGCTCCGCCAGCAGCGAAACCAGCAATACCGCGCAGCCCGTGCGCAAGGTGAAACCCCAGCCCATGCGCCAGATGCCGAGTAGATAGAACGGCAGATTGACCAGACAGAACACCAGACCGAACGACCAACCAGCCTGGTAGTTGGCCAGAAAGGCGATGCCGACAGTGCCACCCGTCAACAACCCCGCATGGGCGTAGAAGGCGATGCCCAGCGCCACCAGAGCGGTACCGAACAGCAGGGCCAGCGCATCTTCCCAGAGTGGATGGCGCACGAAGAGTGCAGCGACGGCGCTCGTGCGCTCGTCGAGGGGCGATTGCTCAGACATGTAAAAACCTGCATCAGGATGCACGAAAGAAAATTACGGCAGAGGCAAGGCAGTGGCCATCACCGCGCGCTGGGAAACCTGGCGGCAGAGATGGCCGGAAAGCTCGGTAGGGTTATGCGCCGCGGCGCTCCCACACTTCGAAGGCGTAGAACGGTGTCTCGGGCGAAGCCGGGTGCTCGACGCTGGAGGTCATGCGCCATGTAGCCTCGTCGACCTCGGGAAAAAAGGCATCGCCTTCGGGGTCGAGGCCGACACGCGTCAGGTACAGGCGATCAGCCTGGTCCAGGCCCAGCTCATAGAGCTGCGCGCCGCCGATCAGCATCAGTTCCTCGGCATTCTCTTCACGCGCCCAGGCGTCGGCTCGTTCGATGGCCTCTTCCAGCGTCGCGAATACCTCGGCCCCTTCCAGGGCCAGGCCCGCCTGGCGGCTGACCACGATATTGAGCCGGCCGGGCAACGGCCGACCGAGCGAATCCCAGGTCTTGCGCCCCATGATGATCGGCTTGCCGAGCGTCAGTGCCTTGAAGTGCTTGAGGTCTGCTGGCAGATGCCAGGGCAGCTGGTTATCGCGACCAATCACGCGGTTGTGCGCGAGCGCGGCGATCAGGGAAAGAGGTAGAGTCGTTTTCATGGCCGCGAGCATAGCAGAGCACCCAGCGGCCTCGCAGCCCACCCGTGGCCGAAGCAACGCGGTCGTCGTATCGTCACATTCGCCGTAGCAGGCTAGCGGCTGAACTTACGAGCAAGGAGCGAGCCTCATGTCGAAATCACTCTCCGCCTGGATATTGGGCGTCACACTGCTGCCACTGTCGGTCTTCGCCAGCCCGGCCCCGGATAACGTCCAGGCCGCCATCGACTGGGCCCAGCAGCAACCCGGCGCCAAGCAAACCCAGACCTCGGACACCAAGACGCCACTGCTGATCGCCCACCGGGGCGCCAGTGGTTACGCGCCTGAGCACACCCTGGCCGCCTACGCGCTGGCCGCCTTGCAAGGCGCCGACTACATCGAGCCCGACCTGGTGATGACCCGCGACGGCCAACTGGTCGCCCGTCACGATAATGAACTGGGGCTGACCACCGATGTGGCGCAGCGCCCCGAGTTCGCTGACCGCAAACGCACCCAGAGCGTCGACGGACGCAGCCTGGAAGGCTGGTTCAGCGAAGACTTCACCCTGGCCGAGCTGAAAACCCTGCGCGCCATCGAGCGCATCCCGCAGCAACGGCCGGGCAATACCCGCTTCGATGGCCAGTTCGAGATTCCTACCTTGCAAGAGATCATCGATCTGGTGAAACGGCTGGAAGCGCTCCAGCAACGAACCATCGGGTTGTACCCGGAAACCAAGCACCCCACCCACTTCCAGCAACTCGACCTGGCCATGGAAAAACCGCTGCTGGCGGTGCTCGAACGCAACGGCTACGACAGCGCCGACGCGCCCGTTTTCATTCAGTCCTTCGAAGTGGACAACCTCAAGACTCTGAGCAAGCTGACCCCAATCCGCCTGGTGCAACTGCTGTGGATAGAGGGCCAACCCTTCGACCAGCAGGTGCTTGGCAGCGGGCTCGGCTACCAACAGATGATCACCCCGGAAGGCCTGCAAAGCATCGCCAGTTACGCCGCCGGTATCGGCCCGGAGAAAGGCATGATCATCCCGCGTGATGCCGCCGGTAACCTGACCGTGCCGACCAGCCTGGTACGTGACGCCCATGCTGCCGGGCTCAAGGTGCAT
>CAMPIF010000506.1 GCA_946886245.1 Ectopseudomonas composti
AGGTTCAGCGAGGCCGGCGCCAGGTCGGCCAGCGCCAGGGCCAGCTTGCGGTTGATGGAGGCTTTGCGCAGGCTACCGACCAGCACGGCGACGTTGTAGGTCTTGCTCATGTGAACTCCAGAAGGTGTGGTGAGGAATGAACAACCACTATAGACCCCGGATGTTTCAGCAGGTGCAGGGCACGCGCCTCATCAGCCGCAGAACGCCTCCAGCAGATTGTCCGGCCTCGCCGGCGGGATGGCCGCGATGGCTGGCCAGGCGAAACTGCACGGTGACATTCCAGATGCTGGGCAGCGCGCGCAGGCCACCACTGTCTATCCAGGGTTGGGCGAGATGTTCAGGCATGAGCGGGAGAGAGCACCTGAGCCGATCATCAGGACGCTAAAAAAACGGGCCTGTTCAGGCCCGTGAGTTCACGCTCGAAAACAGTCCTTGGGCTAGTCCAGGCATTGCGCCAGGCCAATGGACTCGGGCTTGAAAAGCCGTGCATCCATCAGTTTCGGTTCACGCACGATGGGGGCGAAATCCATGCGTGCGAGGATGTCGCGCTGGATATCCACGCCCGGCGCCACTTCGATCAGTTCCAGCCCTTCGAGGCTCAGGCGCAGCACACAACGTTCGGTGACGTAGAGCACCGGTTGACCGCGCTCGGCGGCCATGCGGCCGGCGAAGGTACGGTGCTCAACCTCGGCGACGAACTTGCGCAGCTCGCCGTCCTGGACGATACGCAACTGACCATTTTCGATGCGGATGTCCTGTTTGCCAGCACTGAAGGTGCCGACGAACACCACCTGCTTGGCGTTCTGGCTGATGTTGATGAAACCGCCGGCACCGGCCAGGCGTGAGCCGAACTTGGACACGTTGAGGTTGCCCGCCGCGTCGGCCTGGGCCAGGCCGAGGAAGGCGATGTCCAGGCCGCCGCCATCGTAGAAATCGAACTGATAGGGCTGGTCGAGCAAGGCGCTGTGGTTGCTCGCTGCGCCGAAATCCAGACCGGAGGCTGGTACGCCGCCGATCACGCCGGGCTCGGCGGTCAGGGTCAGGCGCTCGATCACACCTTCTTCGGCAGCCACTGCAGCGACACCCTCGGGCATGCCGATGCCGAGGTTGACCACCGCACCGCTTTTCAGCTCCAGCGCGGCGCGGCGGGCGATCAGCTTGCGCACGTCCAGCGGCATCGGCGCCAGGCTGTCCACCGGTACGCGGGTCTCGGCGGCGAAGGCGGGGTTGTAGGCGGTGGCGAAGGTCTGCTGGTGATTGGCCGGCTCGGCCACCACCACGCAATCCACTAGGATGCCGGGAATCTTCACCTGGCGCGGGTTGAGCGAGCCGCGCTCGACCACCCGCTCGACCTGGGCTATCACCAGGCCACCGCTGTTGCGCGCGGCCATGGCGATGGCCAGGCTCTCGATGGTCAGCGCCTCGCGCTCGAAACTGAGGTTGCCGTCAGGGTCGGCACTGGTGGCGCGAACGATGCCGACGTTGATCGGGAAGGTCGGGTAGAACAGGTAGTCCTCGCCATCGATGGGCATCAGCCGCACCAGCTCGGCAGTGGTGCGCGCATTGAGCTTGCCGCCGCCATGACGCGGATCGACGTAGGTGCCCAGGCCAACGCGTGATAGCTGACCCGGCTTGCCGGCGGCGATGTCGCGAAACAGCTGGGAGATCACTCCCTGTGGCAGGTTGTAGGCCTCGATGCGGTTGTCCACCGCCAGCTTCTGCAACCCCGGCACCAGGCCCCAGTGGCCGCCGATCACCCGGCGTACCAGGCCCTCGTGGGCCAGGTGGTTGAGGCCGCGACCCTTGCCGTCGCCTTGCCCGGCGGCATACACCAGGGTCAGGTCACGCGGCGCCTGCTCAGCGAGAAAACGCTGCTCCAGGGCGATGGCGATCTGCTCGGCGAAACCGATGCCGACGAAGCCGCCGGTGGCCAGGTTGGCGTTGTCGGGGATGCGCGCCACGGCTTCGGCGGCGGTCATGATCTTGCTCATGGTGGGGACTCGAAAGCGATTGAACGAAACTCGGTACAGGGCGCTTCAAAGCGTAGCGAGCGAAGGTCAGACAAGGCGCGCTCAGGCGAGGATGCGCAGTGTACTGACGTACATGAGCAATCCGAGCCTGAGTGCAACGCCGTATGACCGAGCGCAGCAGCTTTGTAGTGTCCTGTCAGAAACTGCCGAACAGCGTGCCCAGGGTGATGACCACGGCCAGCGCCACCATCGGGAAGGCCACGGTGTTGACGAAGATGAACTTGTACGACTCGCGGTGGGTGAGCTTGCAGATCGCCAGCAGCGAGATCACCGCGCCGTTGTGCGGCAGGGTATCCATGCAGCCCGAGGCCATGGCGGCGACGCGGTGCAGCAGTTCGGGGCTGATGCCGGCGGCGTTGGCCATTTCCAGATACTGCGCACCGAGGGTCTTCAGCGCGATGGACATACCGCCGGAGGCGGAACCGGTGATGCCGGCGAGGATGTTCACCGCCACCGCTTCGGAGACCAGCGGGTTGCTGGAGACGCCCAGCACCAGATCACGGATGATCACGAAGCCGGCCAGGGATGCGATCACCGTGCCGTAACCCACCTCGGCGGCGGTGTTGAGGATCGGCAGCATGGAGCCGAAGGCACCGTCGTTGACGCTCTTCTTCAGGTCCATCCAGCGCTTCCAGTGCATGGCGATCAGCAGCACGATGGCGGCGCTGAGGGCGACGATGATCGACCAGATACCGATCAGCGACTTGGCATCCTGCAGGCCGCCGAATTCCGGCTTGGCCAGGTAGCTGGTGTCCACCGCCGGCAGAATCTGCTTGGCCATCAGGAAGTTGAGCCCGATGACCACGAAGATCGGCAGCAGCGCGAGCCAGAAGCCGGGAATGTCGCGGCGCTCTTCGACGACCGGGTCGTCGCGGTGCTCGCCGTAGCCTTCGCCCGCCGTCATCAGCTTGCGCGACTGCGCGGTGAGCCACCAGGTGCCGAGGCCGAACATGATCAGGCCGGCGATCACCCCCAGGCCCGGTGCGGCGAAGGCGTCGGTTCCGAAGAAAGGGTTGGGAATGGCGTTCTGGATCGCCGGAGTGCCGGGCAGCGCGGTCATGGTGAAGGTGAACGAGCCGAGGGCGATGGCACCGGGGATCAGGCGCTTGGGAATGCCCGCCTCGCGAAACAGCGCGGCGCCGATCGGGTACACGGCGAAGGCCACCACGAACAGCGACACGCCGCCGTAGGTGAGAATGCCGCACGCCAGCACGATGGCCAGAATCGCCCGCTCGCTCCCCACTTTTGCGACTATGCCGTGGGCGATGGCGCGCGCCGATCCCGAGTCGTCCATCAACTTGCCGAACAGGGCGCCGAGCAAAAACAGCGGGAAGAACTGGATCACGTAGCCGCCCATGGCCTTCATG
>CAMPIF010000507.1 GCA_946886245.1 Ectopseudomonas composti
ACGAGCTTCTTGAGCTTGAGCGAAACGCGGCTCACCACCAGGGCGTCGAAGCCGGCCAGGGCATCGTTGATGGTACGGCTCAGTTCGGCACGAATGTACTCGGCCTTGTAGGCGTCGCAGGCGCTGTACCTCTGGCCGTTTTCGACGATACCGCGCACCACCGGGTTGATGTGTTCGGGGTTCACGCCTTCCACCGCAACGGTGCGTTCGGCGACCCAGGGGCCTTGGTAAAGCTGCTCGGCCAGTTGCTGGAAGGGCGCGAAATCGATCTCCACCAGCTCGGCGCCCAGTTCGCGCAGTGTGCCCAGGGCGGCCTCGTACACGGCCTGGTTCTGGCTGTCGCCGAAGAACTCGGGGTTGGCCGGTACGGCCAGGCGCGGCTTGGTCGGCATGCCGACCTTGGCGCTGTTCGGGTTCTTGCGGCTGTAGGCATCGGCGGCGTCATAGCCACCGGCGATATTGGCCACGGCCAGGGCATCGCTGACGGTCAGGGCGAACACCGAGATGCAGTCGACGGTGCGGCAGGCCGGCACCAGGCCGGTGTTGGGCAGCCAGCCCTTGGTCGGCTTGAGCCCGACGATATTGTTGAAACCGGCCGGCACGCGGCCCGAGCCGGCGGTATCGGTGCCTAGCGAGAAGGGCACGAGGCCGCGCGCGACCACATTGGCCGAACCGGAGCTGGAACCGCCGCTGACGTAATCCGGGTTGAAGCTGTTAGGCACTGCGCCGTGAGGCGAACGGGTGCCGACCAGGCCGGTGGCGAACTGATCGAGGTTGGTCTTGCCGATCAGGATGGCGCCGGCGGCGCGCAGGCGGGCTACCACGGTGGCATCGGCCTCGGCGCTGTATGCGAACTCGGGGCAGGCGGCGGTGGTGGGCCAGCCGGCGGCGTCGATATTGTCCTTGATGGCGAAGGGCACGCCGTACATCGGCAGCCTGCTCAGGTCGCCGGCTGCGTTTTCCAGTGCGCTGGTCAGGGCATCGAGTTGGGCATCGAGCTGCGCGTCGCTGGCCAGGGCGATCCAGGCGGTGTCGTCAGCGCGCAGTTCGCGGCGCAGGGCGTGCAGCAGTTCGGCAGGGGATTGGCCGTCGCGGTAGGCCTGTTGCCATTGCGCGAGGGTGAAAGCGATCGGTGTAGTGCTCATGCTTCGAGATTCCATCTTGTATCCAAGTTGGAATCAGCAGAGCAATGACGATGCCAGTTCCTCGAACGCCAGTGTTTTCGAGGGATCAACGGGGGACGCAGGGGCGAACGCGTGGTGCCGTGCACCGAGCCGGAGCTGCCCTGCAAGCAGATGGTGCAGGGAGTGGCTGGTGCGCACGGCGCACCCTAGGGGAGCGTAGGGCCTGCGTTCGGTAGGGTGCGCCAGCTCGGAGGTGCTGCCGGCCCACGCGGTTTCAGGGCACCAGGTAATTCTTCACCCCGGTGAAGATGATCTGCGCGGCCAGGGCGCAGACGAACAGACCCATCAGGCGGCTGACGATCTGCAGGCCCTGGTCGCCGAGCAGGCGCTCGAACTGGTTGGACAGGTACAGCACCACGCCCACGGTGAGGCTGGCGAGGAAGATCGCCGCCACCGCCACCAGCTTGTCGTCCCAGTGCGGCTGGCTGGCGCCCATCAGCAGCAGGGCGCCGATGGTGCCGGGGCCGACGGTCAGCGGAATGGTCAACGGCACGATGGTCACGTCCTGCTGCACGTTGTCGCTCTGCACCGCCGACTTGCCCTGGGCCATGCCGAGGGCGGAGATGAACAGCACCGAGCCCGCGCCGATGCGGAAGGCGTCGATGGTGATGCCGAACAGGGTGAAGATGTGCTTGCCGAACAGGTACAGCAGCACGCTGGCTATCAAGGTGGCCAGTGCCACCTTCCAGGCCAGGCGCTTGCGCTCCTTGAGGGTGTGGCCGCGGCTCAGGCCGATAAAGCAGGAGAGGACGAAGAAGGGGCTGTAGAGCACCAGCATCTTCAGGTACAGGCTGAACAACTCGGACATGGGGCGCTCGTTTGAGATGGGTGGACTGAGATAGGGCGGATCGGAGCGCCGACCGCTCGTCGCTATGCGAACAGTCCGTCGCTCTTCGTCACAGCGCAAATCCAGCGGCGTACTGCTTCGCGAGTACGCCCTACGATACCTCGCGCTGGCGACGCAGCTCGCGCTCGGCGATCCAGTGCTCGATCAGCTCACGCAGTTGCGACAGTTCCACCGGCTTGGACATATGGCCATCCATGCCCACAGCGCGTGCGCGCTCCTTGTGCTCGCTCAAGATATGCGCAGTCAGCGCCACCACCGGCGTGCGCGGGCGCTTCTCGCTCTTCTCCCAGGCGCGCAATTGTTCGGTGGCAGAGAAGCCATCGAGCACCGGCATTTCACAGTCCATCAGCACCAGGTCGTAGGGCTGCGCTTTCATCGCGCTGAGGGCTTCCTCGCCGTTGCTGGCAGTGTCCGGCTTGAGGTTGAGCTTGCCGAGCATGCCGCGAATCACCTTGGTCGAGATGCTGTTGTCTTCGGCGACCAGAATGCGGAAGTCGGCCGGCACGTTCAGCGGTGTGCTGACCGGTGTCGGTGCGGCCTGCGCCGGGGTGTCGTTGGGGCGCTGGGCCAGTTCGTCGGCCAGGGTGGTCTTGAGCGTATAGCCAGCCACCGGCTTGGCCAGGATGCGCTTGATCCCGGCGTTACGTGCGATCACCTTGCTCGGCGCGTTGCTGATGCCGGTGAGCATGATGATCAGAATGTCGTGGTTGAGGCTCGGGTCTTCCTTGATCTTGGCGGCCAGTTGCATGCCGGTCATGCCGGGCATGTCCTGATCGAGCAGCACCGCGTCGAAGTATTCGCGCATGTGCGCCTTGGTGCGCAGCAGGGCCAGGGCCTCCTTGCCGGAGGGCACGGCGCTGACCTGCATGCCCCAGGCGTTGCACTGCTGCATCAGCACCTTGCGGCAGGTGTCGTTGTCGTCCACTACCAGCAGGCGTGCACCCTGCAACGGGCTGTCCAGATCGGTTTCCGGCTGCTCAAGACGGGCAGCGTCCAACGGCAGGGTCAGCCACAGGGTGGTGCCCTGGTTGCCGCTGCCCTGGATGCCGAATTCGCCGCCCATCAGGCGCACCAGCTGGCGCGCGATGATCAGGCCGAGGCGCCCGCCCAGGCGGGTGGCAGAGAGGAAGTCGCGGCTCTGCAGTTCGGCGTTGAGCAGGGCGTCGCGCTCTTCCGGCAGCAGCGGACGGCCGCTGTCCTGCACGGCGACGCGCAGGCGATACTGGCCGTCGCTGCTGTCCAGGGCGGCGACCAGCAGGATCTCGCCCTCGTCGGTCTGCTTGAAGGCGTTGTCCAGCAGGCTCAGCAGGGCCTGGCGCAGGCGCGTCGGGTCACCACTGATCACC
>CAMPIF010000508.1 GCA_946886245.1 Ectopseudomonas composti
ACCGGATTTATAGGTGGGGTTTCTCGGTGTATGCGGTTTATTGGGTGCCAACGGCGAACCCAAGGGTTGGTCCAGGGCCACCGCGGGGCACCGTAGGGTGCGCCGTGCGCACCAACCCGCGTATACCTCAACCCAATAAGCGCATCGAGATGGCGCCGAGGCCCACGCCGATCAGCAGCAATACGATGCCACCCAGCCACAGCTTGCCCGCACTGGTCGCAGGCGCCACGACAACGGGCGCGGGTTTGGCCTGAGCTGCTCGCAGTGGATTGGCCGCCGCTGGCGCAGCCCTGGCACTGGCGCGCGCCGCCTGCGGCACCGGGGCGATCTGCGTGGCGCCGCCAGCCGCCTTGGCAGCCAACGCAGGCGGCAGGTCCGTCACGCGCATGAACTGAGTGGCATCCTCGTCGGGCGCATCACTCACGTTCACCTTCGGCCCGATCACCAGCAGCGTCACCGTGCCCATCTTCAACTGATCGCCCGGTTGCAGTACCGCGGTCCTGACCTTCTGCTGGTTGACCAGCACGCCGTTGGCCGAGGCGAGGTCCTTGACCTCCAGCACGTCGTCCTTGAGAAAGAACTCGCAATGCCGGCGCGACAGTTCCAGATCGCTGAAGCACAGCTCGCACTTGCTCGAACGGCCGAAGGTCATCGAGCCGTGAACATGAAACTTGCGTCCCTGGTGCTCACCCTGGATCACCTGGAGAAACCAGCGCGGCGCCGCGGCCTCGGGCCTGGCCGCGCTTTTCGCCGGGTCGACCAGCTGCAGTTCGACGGCGCCCAGGCGCAGGCGATCGCCGTCGCGCAGCTGAAACCGGGTACCGACGCGCTGGTCGTTGACCCAGGTGGCGCCCTGGCCGGCATCGCTGAGGTAGTAGTAGCCGTGATCCTGACGTATCTCGGCGTGGAAGCTGGCGATGCCGGCATCGCCGAGCACCAGTTGGTTACGGCTGTCCTGGCCGATGGTCAGGCGCTCGTCGGTCAGCCAGACCGGCGCTTGGCGGTTATCCAGGAACTGCAGTCTGAGCATCGTGGTCGCCTCGGATCAGTCGAATAGGTTGTTCAGCAGACGCTTGATCGGGTTCTGCTGGGCCGGCTGCGAGCTGCGCGGGCGGTTCGCCGCCTGGCGCACGCGCTGCTCGTGGCTGTCATAGAGGGCCAGCAGCCGCTCGTTGTCGGGCTCTGCCTCGAGGCCCTGCTTGATCTGTTCCAGCGCCAGGTTGTATTCACGCCGCGCATAGGCCGCCTCGCTCTGTTCGATGAAGCGCTGCGCCACGCGATTGATGCCAGCCAGGGCCAGCAGGTTGTCAGGCTCCCAGCCGAGCACCTGGCGAAAGTAATGCACCGCACTGTCGTCCTCGGGCAGGATCAGCAAGCCCTCGCCCAGGCGTTGCTCGGCCAGCTCGAGATACTGCTGGATGCGTGCCTGCAGCACGCGCTGCAGGCCGTCGCTGGCCTGCTGGTTGTCTGCGTCCAGGGCCAGCGTCTGGCGAAAATAGTAGTCGGCGTTGTCCTGCGCCGGGGTCAGCAGACGCCCCTCGCTCAGGCGCGTTTCAGCCAGCGCGAGCAGCCCGGCGATGCGCTGCTGCAGTTGCCAGTAGTAGCCGCCCGCGCTGCCCATGCCGAGCAACAACAGACCGAGCACGGCCCAGGGCAGCCAGCGCCGCCGGGATCGACGAGGCGGCAGGCTGACGGCCGGGCTCAGGCGGGTCTGGTCCTGCTCGGCATCCTGCAGCTGATCGAGGCTGGCCAGCAGTACGTGGCAGTCGGCGAAGCGATCTTCCGGGTCCTTGGCCAGCATGCGGTCGAGCAGCCACTGCAACTCACCCAGCGGCTCCGGCAGCGGCGGCGCCTCCAGCTGCAACTGGTTCATCAGGGTCTGGGTGTAGTTGCCGCCGCGAAAGGGGTTATGCCCGCTGAGCATTTCCAGCAGGATCACGCCGAGGCTGTAGATGTCGCTGCGCGCATCCAGCGCCTGACACTGCGCCTGCTCGGGGCTGCTGTAGGCCGGGCTGCCGACGGCGATGCCGGACTGGGTCAGCTCGCTGTCGAGCTGCAGCTCCTTGGCCACGCCAAAATCGCTGAGCACGGCGGTGCCATCGTCGCGAAACAGAATGTTGCCGGGCTTGATGTCGCGGTGCACCAGGCCCTTGTCGTGTACCAGCGCCAGGGCGCTGGCGATCTGCCGGACGATGCGCAGCGCACGCGCCGGCTCCAGGCGCTGGCCCTTGTACTGGGCCAGATCACCGCCAGCCAGGTATTCCATGGCGAGAAAGTGGCGGCCGTCATCCAGTTGGTCGATGCGGTAGATGGTGATGATCGAAGGATGCTGCAGGGAGGCGACGGTATGGCCTTCCTTGATGAAGCGCTGGGTGAAGGCGGCGTCCTCGCGATGCAGCAGCACCTTGAGCGCCACCTGGCGCTGCAACGCCTGCTCGGTAGCCAGATAGACCTCGGCCATGCCGCCTTTGCCGAGGCGGTGGTGAATGCTGTAACCGGGTACGCTGATGGAAGGCTGGCTCATGCGGCTCGACTGGCAATCAGGGTTGAAGGGACTTGAACAGCTTGCGCAGCAGACCGGGGGTCGGCGCTTCGCGGGGCTCGGCAGCCGGGCCAAGGCCCAGGACGATGCAGCTGATATTGTCCCTGCCGCCATGGCTATTAGCCAGCCCCACCAGTTGCTCGACCATCGCCTCCAGCGTGGCCGCTTCGGCGCAACAGCGCTGGATAACGGCGTCGTCCAGCTCGCTGGTCAGCCCGTCGCTGCACAGCAGCAGCAGTTCGTCCGGCGCCAGCCGGGCGTGCAGCAGGCCGACATCAGGCGCCTGCCCAACTTGCCCCAGGCACTGCAGAATCACGTTGCGGCGCGGGTGCTCACGCGCCTCCTCGGCGCTCATCTGGCCGGCGTCGACCATGGCCTGGACCCAGCTGTGATCGTGACTGAGCTGCTCGATATGTTCGCTGCCGATGCGATAGGCGCGGCTGTCGCCGACCCAGGCCAGCTCGAACTCATCCCCGTCCAGGCGCACGGCAACCAGGGTGCTGCCCATGCCAGCCTCGTCCGCAACCGGTTGCGCCGCCGCTGCGATTGCCCGATGGGCGGCATGCACCGCTGCCGGCAACGGCGCGCCCTGTTGCACGGCGCCGACCAGTTCCTCCAGCGCCAGGGCACTGGCCACCTCGCCACGCTCGTGCCCGCCCATGCCATCGGCCAGCGCCCACAGCCGCAGATCGGGACGGCAGGCCAGGGCATCCTCGTTGTGCGTGCGTACCAGGCCGGCAACGCTCTGCGCAGCGAACACCACGGATACGGGGAAAGGCTGAGACACGCGGCGAATCCTCGAGCAAAATGCGATTGTCCATGATGCGGCGA
>CAMPIF010000509.1 GCA_946886245.1 Ectopseudomonas composti
TCTCAAAGGGGCGAGCAGTCGTCGCAGGCAGCCTGCGCCGCGGACCGCATCCAGAAAAATTCGCTTGCCAAGCACGTCCCGGGGCATTGGCCCGCACGGGCACATCAAAAGGGCTTGCGCTGTCAGAAACAGCCCGAGACTTTACCACTTTAGAGCGCTACCGCGCAGCGTTGCTGGCCGCCCGGTGCCAGCCACTGATCAGTCGGCTGCCGTCAGCGCCTTCGCCAACGAGAGAGCAAGAGCGGCAACGGCAAAAACCTATACAAAACCTGTACAAACCCATGCACAATTGTCGAGCATCTTTCTAAGCTCAGTCTATTTGCGGGGTCGCCAACATGCTCGTCCGCCTAACCTACGCCAGCCGCGCCAGCCATGGTATCTCTTCGCAGCTGATCCGCGAGATTCTCGAAAGCTCGCAACGCAACAACCCGGCACACGGCCTCACCGGCATTCTGTGCTGCAACGCCGATACTTTTCTTCAGGCATTGGAGGGACCGCGAACGGCCATCAACGCCTTGTACAACCGCCTGGCCGAGGACACTCGCCACAAGGACCTGACCATTCTCGACTACGAAGAGATCAGCGTACGCCGCTACGCCAACTGGAGCATGGGCTGGGCCGGCGCCAAGCAGGCCAACCGGGAGCTGTTTCTGAAGTACTCCTGCAGCGACCGCCTGGACCCTTTCAGCATGAGCGCCGCGCAGGTCAATGGCCTGTTGCTGGAACTGTCGGCAAGCGTGAGCACGATCAGCGCCCCGATCATCGACTGAAGCCAGTTCGCTACCATGCAGAACCTAATCGTGCGCACTGATGTCGGAACGGCGGGCGATGCCTCGTCGTGTGTATGGGGTATCCTGACGCCCTCTCGTCAACGGCGGTTCGACCGCCCCGGCCATCCAACAGGACGACACCTGATGATTGTCTCTGCACGCCGCACCCTCGGTCTGATCATGGGGGTGCTCTGCCTGCCGCTGACGGCGTTCGCCGCCGCGCCGCAGCCCACCCACGAATTCGAACTGGACAACGGCCTCAAGGTCATCGTCCGTGAAGACCACCGCGCCCCCGTGGTGGTCTCGCAGATCTGGTACAAGGTCGGTTCCAGCTACGAGACGCCAGGTTCCACCGGCCTGTCCCACGCGCTGGAACACATGATGTTCAAGGGCAGCCGCAAATTCGGCCCCGGCGAAGCCTCGCGCATCCTGCGTGAACTGGGCGCCGAGGAGAACGCCTTCACCAGCGACGACTACACCGCCTACTACCAGGTGCTGGCCAGCGACCGCCTGGGCGTGGCCCTGGAGCTGGAGGCCGACCGCCTGGCCAGCCTGCAACTGCCGGCTGCCGAGTTCGACAAGGAGATCGAGGTGATCAAGGAGGAACGCCGCCTGCGTACCGACGACCGCCCGTCCTCGCTGGCCTATGAGCGTTTCAAGGCCATGGCCTACCCGGCCAGCGGCTACAGCATCCCCACCATCGGCTGGATGGCGGACCTCGAGCGCATGCACATCGACGAACTGCGCGCCTGGTACCAGAAGTGGTACGCGCCGAACAACGCTACCCTGGTGGTGGTCGGTGACGTGAGTCTGGACGAGGTCAAGAGCCAGGTTCAGCGCTACTTCGGCGATATCCCGCAGCACCAGGTACCCACCGCCAAGCTGCCGCTGGAACTGGCCGCGCCGGGCGAGCGACGCACCACCCTGTATCTCAAGACACAGTTGCCGAGCCTGATCATGGGCTTCAACGTGCCGGGCCTGGCCACCACCAAAACGCCGCGCCAGGTCTACGCCCTGCGCCTGGCCGCCGCCCTGCTCGACGGCGGCTACAGCGCTCGCCTGTCCACCCGACTGGAGCGCGGCGAGGAGCTCGTTTCCGGCGCCAGCGCCTGGTACAACGCCTTCACCCGTGGCGACAGCCTGTTCATCCTCTCGGCCACCCCCAACGTGCAGAAGGGCAAGACCCTGGAGCAGGCCGAAGCCGGTCTGTGGCGCGAGCTGGAAGCACTGAAGAAAGCCCCGCCGTCCGCCGCCGAACTGGCCCGCGTACGCGCCCAGGTCATCGCCGGCCTGGTGTTCGAGCGCGACTCGATCACCAGCCAGGCGACCAGCATCGGCCAACTGGAAACCGTCGGCCTGTCCTGGCAATTGATCGACCAGGAACTGGCCGAGCTGGAGGCCGTGACCCCGGCCGACATCCAGCAGGCCGCGCGCACCTTCTTCGTCCGCGACCGTCTGAGCGTCGCCCACGTACTGCCCGAAGAGTCTCGCAATGAGGAGTCCCGCCCATGAAGACTGAGCAACGCCGCCTGGGCCTGCTCGGCCTGATCCTGTCCAGCGCCCTGGCACTGGGCGCTTGCGCCAACCTGTCCGACAGCACCGTGACTGGCGATGCCGCCAAGCTGCAGTCGCTGGCTGCACGCGACGGCAACGCACCAACCCGCCGCACCCTGGATATCCAGACCTGGACCACCGCGCAGGGCGCCAAGGTGCTGTTCGTCGAAGCGCACGAGCTGCCGATGTTCGACCTGCGCCTGACCTTCGCCGCCGGCAGCAGCCAGGACGGCGGTGTGCCGGGCCTGGCCACCCTGACCAACGCCATGCTCAACGAAGGCGTGCCGGGCAAGGACGTCGGCGCCATCGCCGCCGGTTTCGAGGGCCTTGGTGCCGAGTTCGGCAACGGCGCCTATCGCGACATGGCGGTGGCCAGCCTGCGCAGCCTCAGTGCACAGGAGCAACGCGCGCCCGCCCTGGCACTGTTCGCTGATGTGCTGGGCAAGCCCACGTTCCCCGCCGACTCGCTGGCACGGATCAAGAACCAGCTGCTCGCCGGCTTCGAGTTCCAGAAGCAGAACCCCGGCAAGCTGGCCAGCCTGGAGCTGTTCGAGCGCCTGTACGGCCAGCACCCCTACGCTCATCCGAGCGACGGCACCGAGCAATCGATCCCGGCCATCACTCGCCAGCAACTGTCGGCCTTCCACGCTCGCGCTTACAGCGCCGGCAATGCGGTGATCGCCCTGGTCGGCGACCTCTCGCGTGCAGAGGCCGAGGCCATCGCCGATCAGGTCTCCGCCGCCCTGCCGCAAGGCCCGGCACTGGCCAAGATCGCCCAGCCGCAAACGCCGAAACCCGGCGCCAACCATATCGAGTTTCCGTCCAACCAGACCCATCTGATGATCGCCCAGCTCGGCATCGACCGCCGCGACCCGGACTATGCCGCGCTGTACCTGGGTAACCAGATCTTCGGCGGCGGCGGTTTCGGTACGCGCCTGATGAGCGAAGTGCGCGAGAAACGCGGCCTGACCTATGGCGTCTACTCCGGGTTCAGCGCCATGCAGGCGCGTGGCCCGTTCATGATCAATCTGCAGACCCGTGCCGAG
>CAMPIF010000510.1 GCA_946886245.1 Ectopseudomonas composti
GTTCAGGGGCATCTGCTGTGGCAGGCCTATCAGAGCTTCTTCGCCGTTATCTTCTGGTATCTGCTGCTCGGCCCCATGGCGGCGCTGGCTTATCGCCTGCTGGCCTTGAGCGCCGAGCATGCGCAGCAAGTCGCCCTGCGTGAGCGCGCCGTGCAACTGCGCCACGCCTTCGACTGGCTGCCGGCGCGGGTCCTGGCTTCCAGTTTCGCGCTGGTCGGCAACTTCGTCGCCGTCAGCCGTGCCTTGCTGCATGAGCTGCTGAGCTGGGACATTTCTGCTGCGCAGCTGGTGATCAAGGCTGGGCGTGCGGCCGGTGAGATGCCGCCGCCGGTCATGGGCGAGGAGGGCGTCGAGACCCTGGATCAGCTGTGGCAACTGCTGATCCGTGCTGCGGTGGTCTGGTACGCCGGGTACGCGGTCTGGGTGCTGTTCATCTAGAGATCCTGCCCAAACGCTATGCAGGGCGGGGGCCACCTGCTGTCACGCACAGTGGCGGGTTGCACCCGCCCTACATGCCGGCTTTGTGGAGGCCGCGCCCTGCGGCGAATGGCAAAACAGCATTCGCCCCGAGTCGGGGCTCCAGCATGGCCTTGGCTGGACGCGCTCAGCGCGCGTTTAACCTTAAGTTACAAAGGCGCGTGTCGATAAGGGGTATAAGGAGGCCGTAGTCGACCCTGTTTGGTGATTTTCGTCACATTTATCTGCCTGTATTTGCCATATGGATCGGCGCGCCACAGGTCGGTCGACACAGGACGCCGTGATCAGCCCGTGAGAGGCTCGGCGGCGATCCAAGCGATACCTATAACAATAATGGCAACTGGAGACGTCTAGTGAAGACCGTGTTGTATCCGGCCATCGCGCTGATGAATCGCCTCAGCTTCGGCATGAAGTTCAGCCTGATCAGCGTTCTATTCTTCCTGCCCATGCTCGTCACCAACTTCTACCTGGTGCGCGACTCCTATCGTCAGTTCGTCGGCACCCAGACTGCCCTGCAAAGCCTCGAACTGCTCGGCAGCAGCCTGCAACTGCGCCGTGATCTCGAGAGCCTCAACGATCTGGTGCAGATCAACTCGATGATCGGTCAGTCCGGTCAGGCGGGGGATCTGGAGGGGCGTATAGATCAACTGCAGCAGTCGCTCAACGCCGGTGTGCAAGGGCTGCAGCCGGTGACCAGCGATGCCGAGCAGGCCGCAGAGTTCGTCGCCAAGCGCGACGAATTGCTGACCGAGCTGAAAAGCGCAGAGGCCGAGACCTCCTTGCAGAGCAAGACGGTCATCGTCGAGAAGCTGCTGGGCTCCTCCCAGGTCTTCATCAAGCTGGTGGCCAGCCAGGCAGGCTTGAGCCAGGACCCGCAGCGCCAGGTACGGCAGATCACCGAGCTGATCACCAACGTCACTCCGCAGATCACCGATGTGCTCAGTCAGGGCCGTGCCATCGGCGCCTATTCCCTGGGGCAGGGTTTTCTCAATTCCGCAGCCAGCACCCAGTTCGATGACTTGCTGCTGCAGCTGGAGAAGCTGCACGCCGAGTACGGCCTGAATCTGCAAGAGGCACTGGCCGGTAACGTCGTTGCGCAGAACGGGCTGGGCAGCCTGGCCGAAGCCAGTCGCCAGAGTCTGAAGGACAGTGGCGTGCTGTTCGAGGATCAGGTGATCATTGCCGACAGCCTGGATACGCCCTGGGCGCAGTTCTACGATCAGGTCAGCCAGGAAATGGCCAGGACCTACGCCTTCAACGATGGCCTGCTGGCGTTCCTCGACAGCCAGTTGAGCGAGCGGCTGATCGAGAACCGTGCGCAGATGGTGTTGCTGGTGGTGGCACTGGTGGTGGTGTTCCTGTTGATCGTCTACCTCTACAGCGGCTTCTACGTGTCCACCCGCTCGACCCTGAAAAACCTGGGGCAGGTGATGGACAGGGTTGCCGCAGGCGATATGACGGCCAACTTCCAGGCGCAGAGCCGAGACGAGCTGGGCGAGCTGGGGCAGGTATTCAACCAGACTGTGTTGCGCATTCATGATCTGATCGAGCGCGTCGGGCATACGGTGGGCGAGGTCGGTGGACAGGCGGATCGCGTCGAGCTGGTTTCAGGCGAGAGCAACCAGGCGGTGGCCGGTCAGCGTGCACAGATCGAGCAGGTAGCCACGGCGATGAATCAGATGTCCGCCACTGCCCAGGAGGTGGCGCGCAGCGCCGCTGCAGCGGTGGGGAGCGCGCAGAGCGTGAATCAGGAAACGGTCAGCGGCCGCGCGTTGGTCGAGCAGCAGGTCGGTGCGATCCAGCGTCTTGCCGGTGAAATCGACCAGTCGGTGGCGGTGATCAACCAACTGGCTAGCGACAGTGCGGCGATCAGCCAGGTGCTCGATGTGATCAAGGGCATCGCCGAGCAGACCAATCTGCTGGCGCTCAATGCCGCCATCGAGGCGGCGCGTGCGGGTGAGCAGGGGCGCGGTTTCGCTGTGGTGGCTGACGAGGTGCGCAACCTGGCCAAGCGCACGCAGCAGTCCACCGAAGAGATCGAGGCGATGATCGCCAAGCTGCAGGGCGGTGTGGGGGCGGCGGTGAAGGCGATGAACGCCAGCCATCAGATGGCCGATGGCACGGTCAGCCAGTCGGCCAAGGTGCAGCAGGCCCTGGAAAACATCCTCGGCGCGGTGGGCATGATCGTCGACCAGAACCAGCAGATCGCTGCGGCGGCCGAGCAGCAGACGGCGGTGGCGCACGATATCGACCAGAACATCGTCGAAATCAACCATGCGGGCGAGCGCACCGCTGCCGGTGCCAGCCAGACCGAGCAGGCCAGCCGCGAGCTGAGCGAGCTGGTTTCGCGTCTCAAGCAGTTGATCGGCGCATTCCGGGTCTGATCGCACCGTGGGAGGGGCTTCAGCGGCGATGCTTGTGTAGCAGTCGCGGTTAAAGCACCTCCCACAGCATTCCTGCGACCGTCGTGCTGACCCTGTAGGAGCGGCTTCAGCCGCGAATCTGGGCGACAGGGTCTGGAAACATTCGCCCCGGGGCGAGGCTCCTACGAACGGCTGGGTGGGGGGCTGTCAGACCATCCGTGCGGTCTATGTCCAACCGAACAACTCATCCGCATTACGGCTGCTGGCCGCCGCCAGCTCCTCGGCTGTAACGTCACGTAGCGCTGCCAGCTCGCTGCAGATTTCAGCCAGATACTCCGGGCTGTTGCGCTGATTGGGATGCATGGCCGGAGCCATGTCCGGGGCGTCGGTTTCAAGCACGATGGCGTCCAGTGGTAGCTGTGCGACCACCTTGC
Organism: Ectopseudomonas composti; assembly: GCA_946886245.1. The sequence continues at coordinate 3,275 of CAMPIF010000510.1, forward strand.
GCAGTCGATTGGCCTGCGGCCAGGTGGCGGCGCCGCCAAGGCCGAGGCGAAACCCCAGCTTGATGTACTCGCGAGCTTCCTCGTGGCTGCCG
>CAMPIF010000511.1 GCA_946886245.1 Ectopseudomonas composti
GCCGACTGGAGCCGCACGCTGGGCGTCTCGGAGCGGACCCTGAGCCGGCTGTTTCTCCGTGAAACCGGGCTGACCTTTCGTGCCTGGCGTCAGCGCCTTCGACTACTCAGCGCGCTGCCGGCGCTGGAGCGCGGCGAGCGCGTCACCGATGTGGCGCTGGGCTGCGGCTACGATTCACTTTCAGCCTTTATCGCTGCGTTTCGCGAGCAATTCGGCGCAACGCCAGGCGAATTCTTCCGCCCCGGCAGCAATGCCGTCGAAGGCCGGGTCTACCAGTGACCGGCCATCCTTTTACGTGCTAAAGGAACAACCCATGAGCATCCGAACCTTCCAGGGCCACACGCCGGTACTTGGCGAACGCGTCTTCGTCGACCCCAGCGCCGTGCTCATCGGCGACATCGAGATCGGCGAGGACAGCTCCGTCTGGCCACTGACCGTGATCCGCGGCGACATGCACCGCATCCGCATCGGCGCACGCACCAGCATCCAGGACGGCAGCGTGCTGCACATCACCCACGCCGGCCCATTCAACCCGGACGGCTTCCCGCTGACCATCGGCGACGAAGTCACCGTCGGCCACAAGGTCACCCTGCACGGCTGCACCCTCGGCAGTCGCATCCTGGTGGGCATGGGTTCCATCGTGATGGACGGCGCGGTAGTCGAGGACGAAGTCATCATCGGCGCCGGCAGCCTGGTACCGCCCGGCAAGACGCTGCAAAGTGGCTATCTCTACGTCGGCAGCCCAGCTAAGCAGGCCCGGCAACTAACCGAGAAAGAGCGCAGCTTTTTCAGCTACACGGCCGGCAACTACGTGAAGCTGAAGAACCAGCACCTGGCCGAGGGCTGTGCCGACTGATCAACGCACATGAGAACTACGGAATGAAACTTCGCCCCATTACAGAAGCCGACTTCGATCAGGTCTGGCCGATTATCCGCGAGGTGGTCCAGGCGCAGGAAACCTATGCCTTCGACCCGGAGATGGACCGCGACGCGGCTTGGCGGCTTTGGGTCGAGCTACCCACGGCGACCTATGTTGCGGAGCAGGACGGCCAGATCCTGGGTAGCTACTACCTCAAACCGAACGCGGCAGGCCCAGGCGACCATGTATGCAACTGCGGCTACATGGTCGCCTCTGCGGCTCGAGGCCAGGGCGTCGCAGGCCGACTATGCAACCACTCTCTTCAGACAGCTCGTGAGCTCAGCTTCCAGGCCATGCAATTCAACAGCGTGGTCGCCAGTAATACGGTTGCTGTGACGCTATGGCAAAAGCACGGGTTCCAGATCATTGGCACTTTGCCGCGCGCTTACCGCCATCGGACCCTTGGCCTGGTGGACTGCTACATCATGCATCGCGAGCTTTGACAGGTGCCGCACCGCTCGGCGCGCCTCATTTGCCCTCGCGCCGAGGGGTAAGGGACAATTGACGGCCACCCGCTACCGGCCGCTTCTCCCATGCACCATTCCACCATCCTCTTCGACCTCGACGGCACCCTCACCGACCCGCGCGAAGGCATCACCCGCTCGATTCAGCATGCGCTGGCCAAGCTCGGTATCGACGAGCCGGACCTTCGCAAGCTCGAGCCCTTTATCGGCCCACCGCTGCTACAGGCGTTCATGGAGTTCTATGGCTTCGATGAGGCGCGGGCATGGGAAGCAGTCGGCCATTACCGCGAGCGCTTCAAAACGGTCGGGCTGTACGAAAACCTGCTGTTCGACGGCGTGCTGGAGATGCTCGAACACCTGCGCGGACAAGGCCGGACGCTCTATGTAGCGACGTCGAAACCCTCGGTTTTCGCCCGCGAAATCGCGCGGCATTTCGCCTTCGACCACCACTTCAAGCTGATCTATGGCAGCGAGCTGGACGGCACCCGCACCAACAAGGTCGAGCTGATCGCCCATGTGATCGCCGAACAAGGGCTCGATCCAGAACAGACGCTGATGATTGGCGATCGCAAGCACGACCTGATCGGCGCGCACAGCAACGGGCTGAAAGCGGCAGCGGTGGGTTACGGCTTTGGCAGCCATGCCGAGCTGATGTCGCACTCGCCGGCGTATTACTACGCCACGCTGCCGGAGCTGCGCGCGGCGTTCGCCTAGGGCGCAGGGTCGCGTTCGGGGGCGAAGCTCACCGGCGGTGACCCATCGGCATTGATCTGTTCGACACGCGACGGCCGCCCCTCGGCATCCAGTCGCACTCGACCGATGCCGGCACCGTTCCACAGGCGCTCGCCGGACCGGCTGCGGCTCGGCAGCCACGGCTGGACCCGCACCCGGCGGCGCTTGGTGAACCAGTTCAGCGGCGAGCGCGGCGAATACAGCCAGCGATTGAGCCGGTCGAACAGGTCGAGCAGGCGCGGTGGAAACTCGTTCTTCACGCCACTGCTGGTGATCTGCCATAGCCGTGGGCCTTCGGCACGGCCACGAATGTGCACTTCATAGGCAAACGAGTAATGCACGTCGCCGGAGAGGATGACGAAGTTACCCGGCGTGCGGGTATGCCGAAAGATGTTGAGCATGACCTGCGCCGCGCCGCGATGCGCCATCCAGTTTTCGGCGTCGACCAAGAGCGACAGCCCGGCCCAGCTGAACACGCGCTGCACCACCTCGATCAGCTTGACGCCGAACATCGGTGCCGGCGAGACGATGATCACCGAACGATGGTCGAGCAGTTCCTGCTGGAAATCGGTCAGCGCCTCCCAATCCATCAAGCCCGACGGCCGATTCCGATTGCGCTCGCTGCGCCAGCGCCGGGTGCGCGTGTCGAGCACCACCAGCGCCGGCTCGCTGGGGAACACGTAGCCCCAGTCGCCGCGCTGCAGTAGCTCATCGACCACACCATCGTGCAGCGTGCAATCCAGCCGTCCAGCTTCGCCGCTGGCCAATAGCGCCTCGACGCCATCCAGTGAGGTGACGCAGGCAGCCGGATCGTTGCCCCACGCCTGGCACAGCAGATAGCCGAGCAGTGCGTTGCCGATGATGCGGCGGGAAAACGGATGGCCGTAGGCAGTCTGTTCCCAGCGAGCGCTGAGGTTCCAGTCGTCGGTGATGTCGTGGTCATCGAAGATCATCAGTGACGGCAGGTGCGCCAGTGCACGCGCAACCTGCGGCAAGCCTGCCCGGAAGTCATCGATAGCACGTAGCTCACGCGCCCAGCGATCAGCCAGTTCGCCGTCCAGCGCTGGCGGCTGAAGCTCGATCAGCTGCCAGGGTATCGGCGACCAGACCAGCAGGTACATGGCCAACACCTCGCCCAGCGAGACCAGATGGTTATGTGCGCTGGACGTCGTGAACACCGGCTTTTCCACGCCGCCGAAGAAGCGCTCGCGCAGCGCCTCGTTGGACTTGAA
>CAMPIF010000512.1 GCA_946886245.1 Ectopseudomonas composti
CTGCTTGATCGCCGACGCGAATGCCTCGTGCAGCGCCTCCTCGGCCAGGTCGAAGTCACCCAGCAGGCGGATCAGAGTAGCGAGCACGCGCCGTGACTCCTCGTGGTATAGCCGCGCGATCAGCTCGGTGACAGGTGGCGATATCGACATGCGCTTCTCCTGAACGAACGCATACGTTGCCCAATACTGCCTGTGACGTCGAGTAGCGGCACGATCCGCCCCCCGATTTGGCACCCCTCGCATTGGCATCCGTTCGGTCGCTGGGCATAGTCGCGCCATTCCAATAACGAAGGGAGTCTTGCTATGCGTTGGTTGCTGCTCGGTCTGGTGGGTGCTGCGGTATTTCTCTACGGCCGGATCACCGGCGATGCGCAGCTCAGCCTGCTGACCAAGGGCATCCCGGTGATCGCCCTGCTGCTCTGGCTGCGCCAGGCGCCGGTGGGCACCTATCGCCGCTGGATCGGCATCGGCCTGGTGTTCTCCCTGGCCGGCGACATCCTGCTGGACTGGCCGGGTGATCTGTTCGTGTTCGGCCTCGGCGCCTTCCTGCTCGGCCACCTGGCCTACCTGCGCGCCTACTGCTCCGACAGCCGGCAACCGGCTCTGCCCGCCCTGCTGCTGGCGCTGATCGCCGGTGGCGCGATGTTCGCCATACTGGCCAACAGCGGCCTGGGCGAACTGCTGATCCCGGTGGCCTGCTATGCCACGGCAATCTGCCTGATGCTCTGGCGCGCCCTGGCTCGTATCGGCCAGCCGCAGCTGCAGCCGCGCTCCACCTGGCTCGCCGCTGGCGGCGCGACACTCTTCGTGCTGTCCGACAGCCTGATCGGCATCGACCGTTTCGTCACCAGCTTCGACGCCGCGCCGTACGCCATCATCCTCACCTACTGGCTCGGCCAGTGGGGCATTGCCGCCTCGGCGTTCGAGCGCCAGAACGCCTGAGGCAGCCAGCGAAGGTTTCCACTTGCAGCCAGGACAATCGCATGAACGTGTAGGAGCGAATTCATCGCGAATATCGCGGATAAATCCGCTCCTACAAAAGCATGCTTTCCCCCGGGGAGGCAAAAGGATTGTCCTGCACTTGCAGCTCGTAGCCTGGGGATTGCGACCGTCTTTTTGCTAAAATGCCGGCCTTTTCCGCTACCCGTTGCGACTGCCGTGAGCCAAGAACCCGATCGTCTATTCGCCCAGCCTCTGCCCGAGGTGCCCGATTTCGTCTTCAACGAGGACGTGGTGCGGGTGTTTCCCGACATGATCAAGCGCTCGGTGCCCGGCTACCCGACCATCGTCGAGAACATCGGCGTGCTCGCCGGCCAGTTCGCTCAGCCGCAGACGACGCTGTATGACCTCGGCGCCTCGCTCGGTGCCGTGACCCAGGCGCTGCGTCGCCACGTGCGCGTCGATGGCTGCAGGGTGATCGCCGTGGACAACTCGCCGGCCATGGTCGCGCGTTGCAGCGAGTACCTGCATGCCCAGGACGCCATGTTCCAGGAGTTGCTGCCGGTGGAGGTGATCGAGGCCGACATTCTTGCCCTCGACCTGCAGCCCACCTCATTGGTCACGCTCAACTTCACCCTGCAGTTCATCCCGCCGGAGCGGCGCCTGGAGCTGCTCACGCGCATTCGCCAGGTCCTGCTGCCTGGTGGCGCGCTGATCCTCTCGGAGAAGCTGCGTTTCGAGGATGCAGTCGAGCACGACCTGCTGACCGAACTGCACCTGGCTTTCAAGCGCGCCAACGGCTACAGCGAACTGGAAATCGCACAGAAGCGCAGCGCCATCGAAAAAGTGATGCTGCCCGACAGCCTCCAGCAGCACCGCGAGCGCCTGCTGGCCGCTGGCTTCAGCAAGGTGGTGCCGTGGTTCCAGTGCCTGAACTTCGCCTCGCTGGTGGCCCTGCCATGATGCGCGACCTGGACCTCGATGCCCTGCAGGCGCAACTGGCCGGCACCCCGCTGCAGGAGTGGGCGGCCGACCTGCCCGGCCAACTCGACGCCAAGCTGGCCGTTGGTCACGGCGACCTGGCGCGCTGGTACGGCGCCGTACAGGCGCTTCCAGACCTGCCGGTGAGCGAAGTGGAGCTGGTTCAGCGCTTCGCCTTTGGCGGCGCCTGCGACGAGGCGAGCCGCTCGCAGCTTGATACCGCCCTGCGAGGGCTGATTCCCTGGCGCAAAGGCCCGTTCGACCTGTTCGGCGTGCATGTCGATACCGAGTGGCGCTCGGACTGGAAATGGCGGCGCGTTGCCCCGCATCTGGATCTGGCCGGCAAACGCATCCTCGACGTCGGTTGCGGCAACGGCTACTACATGTGGCGCATGCTCGGTGCGGGTGCCGACAGCGTGGTCGGCATCGACCCCAACTGGCTGTTCCTCTGCCAGTTCCTGGCGATGAAGCGCTACCTGCCGGATCAGCCGGTATGGCACCTGCCGCTGGCCTTCGAGGCACTGCCGGCCAGGCTGCAGGGCTTCGACACGGTGTTCTCCATGGGCGTGCTGTACCACCGCCGCTCGCCCATCGATCACCTGCTCGACCTCAAGGATGCCCTGGTCAAGGGCGGCGAGCTGGTGCTGGAAACCCTGGTGGTCGAAGGCGACGCCGAGCAGGTACTGGTGCCCGAGGATCGCTACGCGCAAATGCGCAACGTCTGGTTCCTGCCCTCGGTACCGGCGCTGGAGCGCTGGCTGCGCCGCGCCGGTTTCGAGGACGTGCGCTGCGTCGACGTCAGCACCACCTCGGTGGAAGAGCAACGCGCCACCGAGTGGATGCGCTTCCAGTCGCTGCCGGAGTTCCTCGACCCGGCCGACCACAGTCGCACCGTCGAAGGCCTACCCGCGCCGACCCGCGCCGTGCTGATCGCACGCAAACCCTGAGGACAGCCGTTCTCGTAGGGCAGGTGAAACCCGCCTGACTGTCAATGGCGGGTTGCACCCGCCCTACGGCCGCAGCCAACGTGCACGCCGCTGCGCAATCAGCCGCAGCGGCTCGCTTGCGCCCTGCTCCACCACGCCACGGGCACTGCCCAGGCGAATCCCTCCCTCGATGTCCTGCGCCAGCAGGCGGCGCATGCGCCGACGCCAGAACCAGGCACCGATCCAGTCGACGATGGCGTTCTGCAGATCCAGCGGCCACATGGCCGGCATGTAGAACTCGGGCATGGCTGGGCGCGACTTGTCGTGCTTGCTCGAACTGTTCATGAACTTTCCTCCATTTCGCTGCCGGCGTATGCCGGGCTTGCGATCAGGATGGAACGCGCCTATCGTTCAAACAATCGACAAATATCAAACGATAAATTAAGACATATTTAACGATCAGGAACGCATCAGCCCCCA
>CAMPIF010000513.1 GCA_946886245.1 Ectopseudomonas composti
TCGATGGCAGCGACTCGCCTTACGTCAACTACCTGGTTGCCCGCCCGGACAACCAGGACAGCGAGGCGATCAAGAAGCTCTCCGCCGCGCTGACCAGCCCGCAAGTGAAGGCCTTCATCGAGAAACGCTATGACGGCGCGGTACTGCCGGCTTTCTGAGCCGGTCCCCCTGCTGAGCGCTGTCACCGGGTAGGGTGCGCCGCGCGCACCGAGAGGCCAGCATCACGGGTGCATAGCGCCCGAATGCCCACCGTCGATCAGGCTAATGAGCCTGTGCCAAGGGGTTTTCACGTACGCCGAGCCGGCTCAGCCGACTCGGCGTTCTTTTTGCCGGAGGCTTTTTGTTGCCCGGGTTCAAAGACGGCCAGCGCCCTACAGACGCGGCCGCAGTTTGAGTTCGGGCGTGGGTTTGGGGGCGCCCTTGGCGGGGTGGCTGTCCGGGTGCTGTTCGATCATCTGGGCGATCTCCCGCAGCTTGCCAAGCATGGCCTGGGCCAGGCCGGCCTGGGTGCGGTACAGACCGGTATCCGGGTCCTGCTCCAGATCGCTGAGGCCTTTGAAGGGATAGCTGTAGCGCTTGGCATCGGTGCTGAAGAAGCGCTGGTAGTCCTGCTCCGTACCGTGCAGTTCGCGGCAGGCTCTCTCCAGGCTCTGCAGTTGTTCGGCGACGCTGGCCAGTTGCAGGCGCAGACGAATGATCTGGTGATTTTCCCAGTTCATCGGCGAGGCCTGGGCGCCTGGCTGCCAGTGCTGTGGGTCGCCGAAACGCAGGACGAACTGCTGGCCGGCTTCGCGTCCGTAGCGGGTCAGTCGCTCGATGCGCTCGGTGGGCATGGTCAGGTTGAGGCCGCCTTCTTCGCGGGTCAGCTGGATCAGGCCGATACGGTCGCGAAAGCCGGGCATCAGCGAGAGGGTTTCGTGGTTCCAGTCCTTGGCGACGTTGCTGAGCTGGGCAAGGAAACCGCGCAGGGCTGGCAGACCTTTCTGGGGGAAGCGGCGCCAGTAGGCAAGCCGCGCATCGCCATTGTTACGCGGGAAGCGCACGCGTTGTTCGTCGGCGCCGTCGGTTGGCCCCAGGTCGAGGCCGAAGGTGGGGCGCCTGGGCAGCGCGGCATCGAAGAAGTGGATGGGAAAGTTGGAACTGATGCCGCCATCGGTGAACCAGCAGCGCTCCAGCTTCTTCCCGCTCGTGCGGTAGTCCACGGCATGCAGTGGGACGGCGCTGAGCAGCAGGGGAAAGCTCAGACTCATGCGTACGGCGACGATCACCGGCAGGTCATCGGGCAGTGGCAGGCGCAGGTACCCGTCGCCGCGATCATCGCCCGGGCGCTGGTGAGCGCCCATCCAGGCCACCACGCGGTGGGGGAACAGCCGCGCGAACTCCTCCTGGCGGAAGTGGAACTGGTTGTTCTCGCGTACCTGCTCGTCGTCACGAAAGGGCAGGCGAAAAGGCCGCGCCATGCTCAGGCAGGTGGTCATCACCTGCAGGTCGATGCCATGGCGACGCAGGTCGCCGAAGGTCAATGGCCGCTCGCACTCAATGGCGTCGGCCTGAGCGGCGCAGTAGTCGCGCTGGCCGCTGAGCTGATCGAAGTACTGGGTCAGCCAGGTGGTCAGGGCTTCATCCGGGGCGTCGTCATCGGTCTCTGGCATGCCGCTGCACAGGCCGAAATCGCTGGCTGGCAGTTCACGCAATGCCACCCGGGCCAGGCGCAGGACCACCGCGAGCACGCCACCCAGCGTGGCGAACAGCAAGACCCAGAGCCAAACCAGCATGCTGGCGCTGCTGGCCGCGCTCCACCATAGCGGTCCGCCTGCCAGCAGGGCGCCGACCAGGGCGCTGAGCTTGTGGCGCATGAGCATGACCTTCAGTGGCGCGAACAACCGCGTCCAGGGGCCTTTGCCCTTGACCTCGAGGAGGGCGATGAAGGTATCGAACAGGGCGCGCATTGCCGGCGCAGGCTTGAACAACGCCAGCAGTTTGGTGCCATGGCCATTCGCGGCGGGCATACAGAGGTGCTGGGGTAGTCGTTCGATGGTCGCGAAGCCGGCCGGGTCGCTGCTCAACTCACCTTGCTGATAGCGCTGGCGGCCGAGTTCGGCAGCGGCAGCTGCTGCTGCAGCGATGGCGCCTGCACTGGTGCCGCCGATGCTGCGCAGGCGAAACGCCTTGGCGATCTCGGTGATGGCCAGCGGGTAGACGATGCCGCTGGTGATGCCACCTTTCATGATCAGGTCGCATTCCTGGGCAAAAGCCGCCTGGCGCGAATCGCTCATCTACTGCTCCTTGTCGTCATGCCGAACGCTGGCGCGGGCATGATAACGCGGCTTTTACGGCTATATGCCAGTATTGCGAGCGATTACCGATAATGAGCGGGGCATGGTTGTCCCTGGCGTCTGCGTTATGTCAGTGGCCTTTGCTGCATGCATCGGAGAGGGCCTTGAATTTCAGGGTCTGGATCTTTCCAGCCGAGTCGATGTATTTCATCAGGTGATCGACAGGCTTGCAGGTATGGGTTTTCGGCTTTGATATGGAGAGCACCTTGGCTACATCAAGTTTCAATCCATACTTGTAAGTGGTAACCGGACTTTCGGCAAGTGCATTGCCGGCTAGAAGCAAGGCAATGCTGGTAATGAAAATAGTTGCCAGGGTTTTTGCATGTTTGCTGATCATTGTTGAACTCCGAATAAGCTGAAAGGATGGCGAGCGCCTCCGCGAAAGTTGAGCGGGGTTGCCTGCTCACTTTCAAAGAAAGCGACGAAATTGTGTTCAGGTAAGTTGATCTGACAGTCTTGTATTTCAAATACTGTCAGATCACAGGGTGGCCAGTAGTAGCGGCGAAGTCAGGGCTGCAGGCTCAAGCCTTTGGCGCTGCAATATCGAAGGCGCTGGCCTGGTCCTGATCGTTTGCCTGGGTAAAGTCGGCCTCCTGAATGTGGTAGACCGTTGGTTCTTGCGAGAAGTATTTCTCCAGGCCGAGCATGAACGTCTGATGGTCGTCACTCGCTTCGAAGCCCGGCGCGTGGTCCTCAAGTGATGCCCAGCGCACGATCAGGTTGAACGTCTCGGGACTTTCGATTCCCTGCGCGAACATATGGCCGTGGTAGCCCTTGGCGCGCTGGAGCAAGTGAAGCACGTCGGCAAATGCCTGTTTGAACTGTTCGGTCTGTGCACTGTGAACAGGCAGGACTGCGATTTCATGAATCATTGCGGTATTCCTCTGAAGTCAGTTAGTTCGTTGAACCTGTGTACTTACGGGACGAGCGAGGGCTCGACGGCAATCGCGACTTTCCCGCGAAGACCGTTGTTGGGCGTCTCCAGCA
>CAMPIF010000514.1 GCA_946886245.1 Ectopseudomonas composti
TGCGGCAGGCTCAGATAAAGCTCGGACTGCGCCTCGCGCCAGGTCTTGGGCTGCATGCGCGTGCGCAAACGCAGCGCCACCGGCTGACCATCGGGCAGCAGCAAGCGGCCGTCGAGGCGTTGACTGTTGCTGCCATAGCGCAGGCTAAGGTTGACGTAGCTGAGCAGCAGCGGCTCCTGATCGAGCGGCTGCAGCACCACACGACTGTCGAGCAGACTGATGCGGTGCACGACCTGCAACTGTTCCAGTAGCTGTTCGACATTCAGCTCGGGGCCGCTGCGCTGTGGCAAACCCTGCAGCTGCCAGCCACCTTCGGCGTTCTGCTGCACGTTCAGTTGCAGGCCATCGAATTGCAGGTGGGCGATACGCGGCTGGCGTGCCAGCAGGCTAGCGCCCACATCCGGCACCAGTTGCACGCGTTCCAGGCTCAGGCCCTGCTCTTCGTCCCCCAGATGCACGTCATGCGCCACCAGCACCGGGGCAAAACCCTGCCAATGACCTTCGAGGCGACCGATACGCACCGGCACACCCAACTGCGCCGTGGCACGATCTTCCAGTTCGAGCCGATATTCGGCCACCAACGGCACCAGCTCACGGCCCAGGCTGACGTACAGCGCAGCCAGCACCAGCAAGGCGGCGCAAAGACCCAGGCCCCAGCGCAGCAGCGCCGAAAACAGGCGCGCCAGGGCGTTCACCTCGACAGCCGCCGTGCTCAGAGCAGCACCACGTCGTACTGTTCCTGGGAATACATGGTTTCCACCTGGAACTTGATGGTACGTCCGATAAAGGCTTCCAGGTCGGCGACGTTGCCCGACTCTTCATCGAGCAGGCGATCGACCACCTTCTGATTGGCCAGCACGCGGTAGCTTTCCGCCTGGTAGGCACGAGCCTCGCGCAGAATCTCGCGGAAGATCTCGTAGCAGATGGTCTCCGGCGTCTTCAACTTGCCGCGTCCCTGACAGGCCGTGCAGGGCTCGCAGAGAATCTGCTCGAGGCTTTCGCGGGTACGCTTGCGGGTCATCTGCACCAGGCCGAGCTCGGTGATGCCGATGATGTTGGTCTTGGCGTGATCACGCTCGAGCTGCTTCTCCAGGGTACGCAGCACCTGGCGCTGATGCTCCTCGTCCTCCATGTCGATGAAGTCGATGATGATGATGCCGCCCAGGTTGCGCAGACGCAGCTGGCGGGCAATGGCCGTGGCCGCCTCGAGGTTGGTCTTGAAGATGGTTTCTTCGAGGGTGCGATGGCCGACGAAGGCGCCGGTGTTGACGTCGATGGTGCTCATCGCCTCGGCGGGGTCGACCACCAGATAGCCGCCGGACTTCAGCGGCACCTTGCGCTCCAGTGCACGCTGGATTTCGTCCTCGACACCGTACAGGTCGAAGATCGGCCGTTCGCCAGGGTAATGCTCGAGACGATCGGCAATTTCCGGCATCAGCTCGGCGACGAACTGGGTGATTTTCTGGAAGGTTTCCCGCGAGTCCACGCGAATCTTCTCGGTGCGCGGGCTGACCAGGTCACGCAGGGTACGCAGCGCCAGGGACAGGTCCTCGTAGATCACCGTGGGCGCCTTGCAGTTCTGGATCTGCGCACCGATCTGGTCCCAGAGGCGCCGCAGATAACGGATGTCGATCAGAATTTCGTCAGCGCCGGCCCCTTCGGCCGCCGTGCGCAGGATGAAGCCACCGGCTTCCTCGATGCCTTCGGCGGCAACGCAATCGGCGACCACCTGCTTGAGGCGCTCGCGCTCGGCTTCGTCTTCGATCTTCAGGGAAATACCGACATGACTGGTGCGTGGCATGTACACCAGATAACGCGAAGGAATCGACAGTTGCGTGGTCAGACGCGCGCCCTTGCTGCCGATGGGGTCCTTGGTGACCTGCACCACCAGGCTCTGCCCTTCGTGAACCAGCGCGCTGATCGGCTCCACCGCAGTCCCCTCGCGGGTGGAAATCTCGGAAGCATGGATGAAGGCCGCACGCTCCAGGCCGATATCGACGAAGGCCGCCTGCATGCCAGGCAGCACGCGCACCACCTTGCCCTTGTAGATGTTGCCGACGATGCCGCGCTTCTGCGTGCGCTCGACGTGCACTTCCTGCAGCACGCCGTTTTCCACCACCGCCACGCGCGACTCCATCGGCGTGATATTGATCAGAATCTCTTCGCTCATGCATCCATCCTGGTGATCATGCCGGCCGGGCTACTGCACCGCCCCGCGGACTCAAGCTTTCGGGCACGCCAAAAAACTACCTGTGCAGCCACCGCCGGGGCTCTCAGCGCCGCCCTTGCGCCGGCAACTGCCAGCAGGCGATACCGAATTCGCCAAGCAGCTCGGCAGTTTCGCACAGCGGCAGACCGACCACTGCCGAATAGCTGCCCTGCAATTGGCTGACGAATACGGCTGCCAACCCCTGGATACCATAACTGCCCGCTTTGTCACATGGTTCGCCGCTGGCCCAGTACGCCTCGATTTCCGCCTCGCTGATGGGACGAAAGCTCACCTCGCTGCTGACCACTCGCGCCGCTTCGCGGCCGTCACCGACCAGCGCCACAGCCGTCAGCACCTGATGGCTGCGCCCCGACAAGGCCTGAAGCATGGCACGCGACTCATTGAGGTCCGCCGGTTTGCCAAGAATGCGTCCATCGAGCACCACAGCGGTATCGGCGCCCAACACCACGGCATCGTCACGCCCGCCCAGGGCGAGCAGACCGGCGCGCGCTTTCTCACGCGCCAGGCGCTCTACATAGGCTGCCGCGGGTTCGGCTGGCAAAGGATTTTCATCTATCGAGGCGATTTGCGTGACGCAAGGCACAGCGATCTGAGCCAGCAATTCACGGCGGCGGGGCGAGGCGGAGGCCAGAAACAGCTCGGCCATGCGGGTATCTCCCTTGGCGAACCGCAGCCAGCCGCACGGCAGGCTGCGTTCAGTTGACGTTGAGGCGCAGATGCAGACCGCGCAGGATGGCGCAGATCCAGGGCCACAGCAGGGCACTGACCAGTGCCGGCAAGACGAAGGCCAGGGTTGGCGGGCGGCTACCCGTCAGCGCATTGAGCCACAGCTGAACCAGCTGGGCGAGGCCGAACACCACCATCAACACCATGCTCTGCTGCCACATGGGGAACATGCGCAGGCGCTGATGCAGGCTCAGCACCAGAAAGGTGATCAGCGTCAGGATCAAGGCGTTCTGCCCGAGCAGGGTGCCGAACAGCACATCCTGCGCCAGGCCAAGAATCCAGGCGGAGGTCATGCCGACGCGATGCGGCAGGGCCAGCACCCAGTAGGTGAGGATCAGGGCGACCCACAGCGGA
>CAMPIF010000515.1 GCA_946886245.1 Ectopseudomonas composti
GCAATTACGTGATGTCCGGCCTTGCGGGGGGCTTGGTGATGTTTTTAAGATCCTTTTCTTCAGAGGTGACTTTATTGCACATGTCCCAGGCGCCGCTGCTGTTCGTGCTGGCATTCGCCTTGTGGCTGGCGCTGTGCACGGCATCCTCGACCATGCTGCGCAGCGCCTGGTCCTACGCCTTCGTGCTGGCCGGCTACACCGTGGCGATCATCGCCTTGCCGGCCATTGGCAAGCCGCATGTGGTGTTCGACGAAGCCATCGCCCGCTGCACGGAAATCTGCCTGGGCATCATCTGCGCCACTCTGAGCAGCGCCTTGCTCTGGCCGCAGCGCGTCGAGCGGCAACTGGTGCAGCAGGCGCGCAACGCCTGGCAGGCCGGCGTTGCGGCGTCGCGCCAGGCGCTGGCGGGTGAGGCAGATTCGCGGCAGGGCTTGCTGGAGGTGCTGGCGCGCATCGTCGCCGTGGATGCCCAGCGCGAGCACGCCTGGTTCGAGGGCGCGCGTGGCCGTCAGCGCGCCGTGGCGCTAAGAGTACTGAGCCGGGATCTGCTCGGTATGCTGCGTCTGGCCCGTGGCGTGGCGCGGCAGTGGCGACAGCTGAGCAGCGGCGAGGCACAGGCTGTCGCGCCCTGGTTGCAAATGGTGGATGAGCGCCTGCAGCAGGAGCAGCCATCAGGCTTGCTGGAACTGGTCGAGCAACTGCGCCAGACAGCGCAGGACGAAGAACTGAGCAGTGGCCAGCAGCTGTGCCTGGAGCGGCTGATGGTGCTGCTGCTGCGTGTAGAGGATGCCAGTCGTGCCTTGCGCGCGGTCGAGGAGGGCAGGGCACCGGCCGATGCACCACGCGCCTTGTCCTGGCACTACGATTGGCAGGCCGCGCTGGTCTATGGCTCGCGCAGTGCGTTGACCTTCCTGACCCTGGCGGCGTTCTGGCTGGCCACTGGCTGGACCCACGCCACCGGCGCGCTGCTGCTGGCCTGCGTGGTCTGCAGCCTGTTTGCCCGCCTCGAGGCCGCGCCGCAGATCGGCATGATGTTCCTGCGCGGCATCTTCTACGCGCTGCCAGTGGCGTTCTTCGTCGGGCAGATTCTGATGCCGCAGATCGATGGCTTCGTGATGCTCTGCATGGTGCTGGGCGTGCCGCTGTTCTTCGGTGTGCTGGGCATGGCCAAGCCGGCGACGGCCGCCACCTCCACCTCGTTCTGCCTGCACTTCATCGTGCTCTGCCTGCCGGCGCCGGGTGTCGGCTACAACGTCGAGTTCTTCCTCAACGAAGCGCCCGGCATGCTGATGGGCGTCGGTTGTGCGGTGATGGCCTTCAAACTGGTGGTGTTACGCAATCCGGTCTGGCATGGCCGCCGCCTGATGCAGGCGATCCTGACCGACCTGGGGCGTCTGACCCGCCGCGACCTGGGCCGCGCCGAAAACTGGTTCGGCGGGCGTATGGCCGACCGTCTGCTGCAGTTGGCGCGGCACTATCCGGCGCGGCCGGATCAGGCGCGCAGCCGCTGGGACGATGGCGTGGCCGGCCTCGATCTGGGCGATGAGCTGCTGCATCTGCGCAAGTGCCTGGCAAATGCCGATGCCGGCCTGGCACGGTCGCAGCAGCGTTTCCTGGAACACCTCGATGAGGCGCTGGAGCGTGGCCCCGCGCCGGGCCGTGAAGACGATCTGAATGCAGCGGTGGCCGAACTGCAGGAGTCCCTGCGCGCCTGCACGCCAAGCATCGACAAGCGCCTGGCCGAGGCGGCGCTGTTGCAGCTGCAGAGCGGCTGGCGCCATTGGTGTCACGTCAGAGCCTGTACAGGATCTAGCGAGCTAGAGCCATGCAAGGCGCTACGTTAGTCACAGCCTCCGGCTGCTCAAAACAGGCGAGGAACGGTCGGAGTCGCGTTCGACTTTACGAGCTGCAAATGAGCAGTCCGAGCCTTTTTTTAACGCAGCAGGGCCGACGCGCAGCAGATCGTGGACAGGTTCTGAGAGGAGGAGCCCATGGGCTTGCATGAGTGGTCGCTGGGCGGCGTGTTGCTGAGCCCGATGGCGGCCTACGCGCTATTGGCGCTGCTGTTGACCGGCGTGTTGCGCCTGGGCTTGCAGCGTATCGGGCTGTCGCGCTGGATCTGGCACGAAGCCCTGTTCGATTGTGCCTTGTATGTCTGCGTGCTGGCGGCCGTGATGGTCGTCCTGGCGCATTGAGGAGAAGAAAGCATGCGTTCGACCATACGAGTCGGCATCACCCTGGCCATGGTGGCGGCGGCGATCTTCGCCGGTTCCTGGATCTGGCAGCACTACATGTACTCGCCCTGGACGCGCGACGCCCGGGTGCGTGCCGACGTGGTGACCATCGCCCCGGACGTGTCCGGCTGGGTGGTCGAGCTCAAGGTACGTGACAACCAGCAGGTCAAGGCGGGCGACCTGCTGATGAGCATCGACCGCGACCGCTATCAGGCGGCAGTGGAGAAGGCCAGGGCGGTGGTGGATATTCGTCGCCAGCAATTGAGCCTGCGCGAGCACGAGGCCTCGCGTCGCTCCCGCCTGGGCGCCCAGGCCATCAGTGCCGAGCTGCTGGAGAATGCGCAGATCAATGCCGAGATGGCGCGCAGCGAATACCGCGAAGCGCAGGCCGATCTGCGCGTGGCCGAGCTGAATCTGGCGCGCAGCGAAGTGCATGCCCCGCGCGATGGGCAGATCACCAACCTGGTGTTGGCCCAGGGCAATTATGTGAATGCCGGGCAGGCGGTGATGGCGCTGGTGGACACCCAATCGTTCTACGTGCAGGCGTATTTCGAGGAAACCAAGCTGCCGCGCATTCAGGTCGGTGCGCCGGTGGAGGTCTGGCTGATGGGCGGTGATCAGCAGATTCGCGGCCAGGTGGAGAGCATCAGTCGCGGCATCACCGATCGCAATGCCAGCCCGGACGGGCAGTTGCTGGCCGATGTCGAACCGACCTTCAACTGGGTGCGCCTGGCTCAGCGCATTCCGGTGCGCATCAAACTGGACGAGGTGCCCGAGGGGTTGCTGCTGAGCGCCGGCATGACCGCCAGCGTGCGGGTGGAGTAGCGCGTTTTCGATACTGTGGGAGGGGCTTTAGCCGCGACAACCTGACCATTTCAGCCTGATCGCTCCCACGCTCCGCGTGGTAGCACAGTCCAGGACGCTCTGCGTCCGCTGCGGTTCAGGCAGCGTCCAGTATCGCCAAGCAGGACGCCGAGCGTCCCAGGTGCAGGTGCCCACGCAGAGCGTGGGTACCATCACCATTTCAGCCTGATCGCTCCCACGCTCCGCGTGGTAGCACAGTCCAGGACGCT
>CAMPIF010000516.1 GCA_946886245.1 Ectopseudomonas composti
CTGGCCATGCTGACCGTCAACCCACCCACTGCCTCGCTGCTGCTCAGCGAGTTCGTCGATCTCAAGCCGGGCGACTGGGTGATCCAGAACGCCGCCAACTCGGGTGTCGGCAGCTACCTGATCCAACTGGCCAAGCTGCGCGGTTTCAAGACCATCAACGTGGTACGCCGTGATTCGGCCATTGCCGGCGTCGAGGCCGAAGGCGGTGATCTGGTGCTGGTGGACGGCCCGGACCTGGCCAAGCGTGTGCGTGCAGCCACTGGCGGCGCCGAGGTGCGCCTGGGTATCGACGCGGTCGGCGGCGTCAGCACCGACAACCTCGCAGCGGTCCTGGCCAACGGCGGCGTGCTGGTCAACTACGGCATGATGAGCGGCCAGCCCTGCCAGGTTTCGCCAGCCTCCTTCGTGTTCCGTGACGTGACCCTGCGCGGCTTCTGGCTAGCCAAGTGGTTCCAGAACGCCAGCCCGGCGCAGCAGATGAAGGTGTTCGGCGAGCTGGTGCAACTGATCGCCGGCGGCAAACTGAAGACCCGCGTCGCCGCCACCTATGACCTGGAGCACATCAAGGACGCCGTGGCGGCAGCCGCCAGCGGCGAGCGGGACGGCAAGATTCTGCTGGTGCCCTGAGACGCACAGCGATTGGTGCGCACCGCGCACCCTCGCCTCCGAAATACGCCCGGCGCCCCTGTTCCTGCAGGGTGCGCCCCCCCTACTCGCGGCGTACTGCCTGCGGCGAGTACGCCCTACGCAGGGCAGTGCCACTGCCATTCGCGTGCCTGATGCGCAGCGACGAGGCACATCGGCCAAAGCAGCTCATATCTGCGGGGAATAAGGCAAAGTACTTTTTTCCGTGCTAGAACCTATGGGGTTGGTCATTTTATGGCCAATGGCCAATACCCCACTGACTCGCCGGACTGTCACCGATGAAAACTAAAAAAGACGCCGTAGCCCCCGCAAAGGAAGCCACCCTGGCCGATATCGCCGACAACCTGCTGGCGCCCCCCGCGCTGCCGGGGCGCAGCACTAGTGGCGAGCAGTATCTGTATTTCACCGAACGCGATATCGAGCGCATCCTCGATAACCTCGACGGCCTGCGCAACATGGTGTTCCCGTTGGGCGAGCCGCTGGACGAGGGCGAGTCGAGCCGCATCCAGCAGTTTCCCTCGGTGTGCCTGATCGGCCTTGGCCGCTGCGGCTCGAACATCGCACTGGACGTCGCATCCCTGGTCTACAACGCACGCCAGTTCTATCTGGAAGAGTTTCACAGCGAAGCCACTGCCGCCATCGAGCAGGCCTCGCGCCCCAGCCGCTGGATACGCAGCAACCTGTTGCGCGCGCCGCGCAAGAACAGCAAGCCGGTGTTCCTGATCGAACCGCTGGTGATGCTCGGCGACCTGGACAAGGACATCGCCGGACGCATTCGTTTCTCGCGCAAGGGCGAGATGAGCGGGTTTCTCGACGATTACAGCAAGATGAAGATCATGGACCTGTCCGAGGTGCATGCCGGTGGGGCCGGCAATGCGCCGATCCTCGGTCAGTACCTGGCCAAGATCATCCTCAACAAGGACACCCAGCGCTTCTCCAACGAAGACTGGAAGTTCATCCACAGCTATCTGATCGACTCCTGCGGGATCAAGGCCAACCAGTCGCGCCTGTACTTCTATATCTTCAGCGCCGGCGGCGGCACCGGCTCGGGCATGGCCTCGGAGTTCGGCCTGGCACAGCAGTTCGCCTACATGAGCAAGACCTTCGACAGCAAGACGCCGGACGACGGCGAGGCCGAGCGCGAACGTGGTTTCGTCTTCGAGCCGATCTTCACCAGCGGCATCTGCATCCTGCCGAACATCTCCGACCAGCGCAGCGAGATGTCCGAGGCCCTGCACATCAACGCCGGGCGCCTGCTGTGCAAATACCTGGCCGAGGAATGGGACTTCTCCTACAACTTCGACAACGAGCAGAACAGCGCCGAAAGCGTGATGCGCCGCATCCGCCCGTGGAACGCGATGATGCTGATCTCCAACGACATCATGCGGTACGCCGAAGAGAGCGGTGACGGCAGCATCCACAACATCGACGTGACCGCCATGGAGCGCCACGCCAACCAGTACATCTCGCAGCAGATCTTCAACATCCTCACCGCCCAGGCGGTGACCAGCGACTATGACCAGAACTACTTCCGCCGCGCCGGCATCGACATCGGCGAGACCATTCGCCTCGACGCCAACGACCTGTTCATGAGCCTAGCCGGCCCGGTGGCCGTGGCCTACGCCGAGTCCGTGGTGCCCGAACAGCACGCCCAGCTCTCGGAAAAATTCCGCGTGCTGGACAAGGATCAGAGCCCGCCACGGCTGAACATCGATGATCTGTTCTTCCGCTCCATCGACCTGCCGCACTTCAACAAGGTCACCCAGGCCATCGAGGGCATCAGCCTGCTGCCGATCGAGTCCAAGCGCTATCGCCAGGCGCTGGAGCAGTACAAGTCCAGCGGCTATGACGCCACGCAACTGAGCGACCTGCACTTCTTCAAGAACTGCTCCTCGGTGGTGTCCATCGTCTCGTTGCCCAAGGACTACAAGCTGTCCTACATGGACCTGAACCGGCTCAAGACCCACCTCAACAACCTCTTCCCCAACACCACGCTCAAGCGCTATGCGCTGGTGATCGGCGCCTCGGCCAACCTCTCGCTGACCACCCTGATCGTCAAGAGCCCGTGCCTGTCGGACGACTTCCTGACCCTGATCGTCGCCTACATCAAGCGCTGCTTCGCGCGCGACCAGTACCGCTTCGACGACAGCCTGGACGACGCCATGCTCGACTTCATCGTCTCCGAGCGCTTCAACGAAGCGCAGCTCGACGCCATGCTCAACGAGCACGAAGACCCGGCGAAGATCCTCGACACCAATTGGTACGCGATCAAACCGATGTACGAGAAGAAGTACCGCGAGCTGATCCACGACGCGGAGAAGTTCGTGTCGATCAACGACATCCGCCTGACACGCGAAAGCGTCAAGCAGGCGATCAAGTACCTGCGCGAAATCTATCGCCACCGCATCGGCAAGACGCGGGTGATCTCGCTCAACGATTACGGAAAATAGGTGGTACGCGCGTGCCTGTGCTTCACTGAACAAGGCACGCAAGCCGCCGCCAAGCGGGGTGACTATGGAAGGACTATCGATCCGCTTTCTCGCCGACCTGCCCGAGCAGGGTCAGCTCCTGCTCGATTGTGAACACGACCCCTGGCTGGTGGCCCTGTCGTACGCCATCGCCAGCGTCGGCAGCCTCAGCACGCTGACCATCGCCAAGCAT
>CAMPIF010000517.1 GCA_946886245.1 Ectopseudomonas composti
GTGGCTGGCTGAGCAGCAGCAGGTCGTTGTTGCCCTTCACGTCGCTCGGCCAGTCGGCAAAGCGCTCACCACGGTAGTCGGCCTCTTCCAGCTTGTAGCTCTGGATCATGGTGCCCATGCCGCCATCGAGGATCAGGATGCGCTCCTTCAGGGCTTGCTGGAGGGCGTGGAGGCGGGCGCTGCGATCGGACATGAGAACTACCTGAGCAAAGCGAAAACAGAGGGGCGCGATGATAGCAAAGCTGCAGGGTTCTGGAGCGTCAGAGGACTTTCCATGAATTTCATTCATGTTGCCGAGGGCGGCGTCTCGTTAGAATTGCCAGCATCGCAATCAAGGACGTGGTCATGCTCAAGCCCGCTGCTCTGTTTCTTCTTTCTTTCGCAGCCGGTCTGGCCCGAGCGGAAGCGATTTCCTATATCGACGACGTCCAACCGATCCTTACCCACAAATGTGTGGCCTGCCATACCTGCTATGACGCGCCGTGTCAGCTCAATCTGGGCAGTGGCGAAGGCATCGCGCGCGGCGCCAGCAAGCAGCCGGTGTACGACGGCACACGCAGCCAGGCGCAAGCGACCACTCGGCTCTATCTGGATGCACAGGGCGAGGCCGCCTGGCGCCAGCGCGACTTTCATTCGGTGCTCGATGGCGAGAACGGCCAGGCTGCGCTGATCAAGCGCATGTTGGAGCTGGGTCGCAGTCAGCCATTGGAGCCCAATGCCAAGCTCCCGGACACTCTCGATATTGCCATCACCCGCAGCAACAGCTGTTCATTGCCGGCTGAGTTCGCCGCCTACGCACAGAAGAATCCCCATGGCGGTATGCCGTTCGCCGTGACGGGTCTGAACGATGACGAGTACGCCACCCTGGAACAGTGGCTGGCGCAGGGCGCGCCGGTCGCCGAGCTGGCGCTCACGCCCAGCGCGGTCGAGTTGCGCCAGGTGGCGGAGTGGGAAAACTTCATGAATGCGCCCGGTGCGCGGCAGAATCTGGTGTCGCGCTGGTTGTACGAGCATTTGTTCCTCGCGCATCTGCACTTCGAGGGCGGTGAGTTTGGGCACTTCTTCCAGATGGTCCGTTCGCGCACCCCCAGCGGCGAACCCATCGATCCTATCGCCACGCGCCGCCCCAACGAGGATCCAGGCACCGAGTTCTACTACCGGCTGTGGCCGATCCAGGGCGTGATCGTGCACAAGACGCACATCACCTATCCGTTGGGTGACGCCAAGCTGGCGCGGGTCAAGGAGCTGTTCTTCGGCGAAGATTGGGCGCTGGACGCTGTGCCCGGTTACGGAGCACAACGTCGCGCCAACCCCTTCGAAACCTTCGCCGCGATTCCGGCGCGTGCGCGTTATCAGTTCATGCTGGATAACGCCGAATACTTCGTGCGCACCTTTATCCGTGGCCCGGTGTGTCGCGGGCAGATCGCCACTGACGTGATTCGCGACAACTTCTGGGCCGTGTTCCAGGCGCCGGAGCACGATCTCTACATCACCGATGTCAATTACCAGCGCGAGGCCACGCCGCTGCTGGCCATGCCCGGCCAGTTCGACGATATCGGCGATCTGCTGGGTCTGTGGCGCAACTATCGCGACAAGCGCAACGATTACGAGAACCTGCGCAAGGACGCTTACGCCGACGCCCCTCCTGCAGACTGGGCGCATATCTGGAGCGGCAACGACAACGCGCTGCTGTCGATCTTCCGCCAGCACGACAGTGCCTCGGTGCGCAAAGGCCTGCTCGGCGAGATTCCGCAGACCCTCTGGTGGCTGGATTACCCGCTGCTGGAGCGCACCTACTACCAACTGGTGGTCAACTTCGACGTGTTCGGCAACGTCTCGCACCAGGCGCAGACGCGGTTGTATTTCGATCTGATCCGCAATGGTGCCGAGGTGAACTTCCTGCGCCTGCTGCCAGCACGTTCTCGTGAGGCTTACCTGGATGACTGGTATCAGAACAGCGGCAAGTTGAAGATGCTGCTGGACTACAGCTCGGTCGATCATCGCTCGCCAAGCGCCATTGGCCTGACCGGTGACGATCCGAAGAAGCAGTTCGCCGAGCAACTGCTGCAACGCTACGGCAAACTCAACGCGCGTCCTGATCCGATCAACCGCTGCACGGGCGCACAGTGTTATCGCGACGGTTTGCCCAGGGAGCTGCAACATGTCGAGCAGACGTTGGCGCGCCTGGCCAGTCGTCCGGCGGGCGGCTTGCGGGTGATCGATCAACTGCCAGAAGCGACGATGCTGCGGGTGGAGCTGAGCGATGGTTCGCGTGAGATCTACAGCCTGCTGCGCAACCGCGCACACAGCAATGTGGCGTTCATGCTGGGCGAGGAGCTGCGCTATCAGCCGCGCCTGGACACCCTGACCATCTACCCGGAAGTGCTGAGCAGTTATCCGAATTTCCTGTTCACGGTCAAAGCGGGCGAGGTGGATGCCTTCGTCAAGCAGATGGAGGGCGTCAGCGACGCAAGATCCTTCGAGCGTCTCGTCGAGCGCTGGGGCGTACGGCGTAGTCATCCCGAGTTTTGGCGCTATTTCCATGATATCGCCGAGCATATTCGCGAAACCCAACCGTTGGAGGCGGGCGTGCTGGACATGAACCGCTACCAGAACCTCTGAGCGCATCACCGGAGCGCATGTGAAGTGCGCTCCGGATTACTTGTCACATGGCGGCCATGGCTGCGATCAATTCCTACTAATTTAGTTGGGCTTTAACCGGGCGGCGCTCTGGCGTACACTGCGCCCATGTTCGCGAGGAGTTGCCATGAGCGCCATCATCATTACCCAAGCTGCCGAAGATTACCTGGCCGAGCTGCTGAGCAAGCAGGACACCCCGGGTATCGGCATCCGAGTTTTCATCACCCAGCCAGGTACGCCTTACGCGGAAACCTGCATTGCCTACTGCAAGCCGGGTGAGCAGAAGCCTGAAGACAACGCCGTCGGCCTGGCCAGTTTCACCGCCTGGATCGATGGTGTCAGCGAGCCTTTCCTGGAAGACGCAGTCGTCGACTACGCCACTGATCGTATGGGCGGCCAGCTGACCATCAAGGCGCCGAACGCCAAGGTGCCGATGGTCAACGAAGACAGCCCGCTCAACGAACGAATCAACTACTACCTGCAGACCGAGATCAACCCTGGCCTGGCCAGCCACGGCGGCCAGGTGACGCTGATTGACGTGGTCGAGGAGGGCATCGCCGTCCTGCAGTTCGGAGGCGGTTGCCAAGGTTGTGGTCAGGCCGACTACACCCTCAAGGAAGGCATCGAGAAACCCTGCTCGAACGCATTCCGGAGCTCAAGGGCT
>CAMPIF010000518.1 GCA_946886245.1 Ectopseudomonas composti
CCCACGCCTGGGCCAGGGTGGTGCCCGGCAGCAGCACGCCGAATTCTTCGCCACCCAGGCGCAGCAGGGCATCGGCATCACGGCGAAACACCTTGCGCATGCGTTCGGCGAATGCGCTCAGGCAAGCATCGCCCCCGGCGTGGCCGTGTTCATCGTTGACCTTCTTGAAAAAGTCGATATCCATCAGCACCAGCGACAGCGGCTCGCCCTGGCGCACCGCATTGGCTACCAGGCTGGGGAACAGGTTGTTGAACTGATAGCGGTTGCCCAGCTGGGTCAGGCTGTCGGTGCGGCTGAGCAGATCGAGCTGACTCTGCTGCTCCAGCAGCTTCAGCTCCAGGTCGAGGGTCGCTCGGTATTCACGGTGATTGCGCCCCAACACCAGAATCAGATAGCCGAGGTAGAAGGTCAGGGTGATCAGCATCGCGTGCTGGTGCTGCCAATTCAGCGCCATCACCGCCAGGCCCGGCAGGTAGAGCAGGGCCAGGGCCAGCAGGGCGCGGCCACGGCGCATGGCGAAGTTGAAGGTCATCGCCGTAGCGAAGGCCACCGTGGCGAGGGTGGCGATCATTTCCGAGTCGTTGTAGGCGTCGCTGTATAGCGCCAGCGCGTGAGCCTGCCCCCAGCACAAGGCGGTGAGAAGGATCAGCCCCCAGTGATGATCGAGCCAGCGTTGCAGTTGCTCGGGATAGTGGATTCCATCAGGACGGTGCAGCAGGCGTGCAGCCAATAGTGCGGCGAACACCGTGCAGCCCAGCACACCGCTTGGAATCAGGTTGCCAGGATCGGCACTGAACACCCAGGTCAGCAACCAGGCAAGCAGGTAGAAGAATCCTCCCAGACGCGTGCGGATGCGGGTGTCATCCACTTCACGCCACAGGGCGAAGGTATTGGGTTGGCGCGGTACTTCGGCGTCGGTCATTTTTGTGATCACGGAATGCTCTCGCGTGAGCATAGCGCTTTTTGCTTGCAGCAAAGGTGTCGATTGGCCAGCATCCTGCGCCGTTCGGTTCTCAACACTTCGTTACCTTTGCCGCCTGTCTGCGGCGAACCCGCCGCTCCTTCGGCAGTCAGAGCCCAGGCTTCGTGGTCTCGAACGACTGCAACAAATCCGCCGCACACTGCACCCATCCACCTTCATGCGAGCGCTACGCGATGATGTCCGCTGCCAAGGGGATGCTTGGAAAGCTTCCTGTTCTGAGTCCATGGAAATGGGCGTTGCTGCTGGGGGCCCTGCTGGCTGCCTACCAGATGAAAGCGATGCACCTGGACGACCGTCTCTATTTCTGGATCACGACGTCCTGGCATCAGGATGACTGGGCGCACCGCAGCCTGTGGCTGCCGGAGTATCGGGTCGAGGTCGATGCCAAACCGGTCGTCGGCGTTTCCGATAATTTCTCTGGTCTCAGCTACGACGACGACCGCCATCAGATCTGGGCCGTGCTCAACAACCCGGAGCAACTGTTGAGGCTGAGCCTCGATGGCGAGGTCCTGGGCCGCTATCCGCTGCATGGTTTTCAGGATATCGAGGGGGTGACCTACCTCGGTGATGACCTGCTGCTTCTGGCCGAAGAGCGCAAGCAAGCATTGGTCGCGGTGCCTGTGCCGCAGCTTGAGGGGACCCTGCAGCGTGCCGATTATCGTGCACTGACCCTTGGTATCGATCTGGGTGGCAACCAGGGCTTTGAAGGGCTCGGCTACGATCGGGCTGGCGACCGTTTGTTCGTCGTCAAGGAACACTCACCGCGCAAGCTCTACGAGATTCGCGGCCTCAAACGCAGCCTGCAGGGTGAGTTCGGCCTTGAAGTGATCGATCGCCAGGACTGGATAGACCACCGGATATTCGCCAGCGATCTGGCGTCCGTGCATTTCGATGAGCGCACCGGCCATCTGGTGTTGCTGAGCGATGAATCACGCTTGCTCATCGAGCTGGGCGAAGATGGGCAACTGATCAGCTTCCGTTCCCTGCTTCGGGGCTTCGCAGGCTTGCGTGGCAGCGTGCCGCAGGCCGAAGGTGTCACCTTCGATGCACAGGGAAATCTTTATCTGGCCAGCGAACCCAATCTGTTCTACCGGCTGCAACGCCAATGAGGTTTCACCCCCGGCGGATCAGCCAGATGCCGGCAACGATCAGCAGCAAGCCCGCCACCTTGCCAAAGGTGATGGGCGCTTCGCGAAAACCTGCCCAGCCGAAGTGATCGAGGGTAATGGCCATGGCCAATTGCCCGGCGATCACCAGCACCATGAACAGCAGTGCCCCGACCCGTGGCCCGGCGAAGGCCGCCGTGGCGATGAAGAAGGCGCCGAGCAGTCCGCCACTCCAGTGCCACCAGGTCAATTCCTTGAGTGCGCCGAAACCAGGCATCTCGCGCTGGCTCAGGGTCATCAGCAGCAACGCCAGGCTGCCGACAGCGAAGGAGATCAGCGCTGCGGCGAAGACGCTGGACAGCTGGCGGGCCAGTTGGCCGTTGATGCCGGCCTGCAGAGGCAGCA
This sequence comes from Ectopseudomonas composti, assembly GCA_946886245.1. Next base: position 2,494 of record CAMPIF010000518.1, read on the forward strand.
CAGCGCCGGCGATGAAGGGCAAGGCCAGCAGCCAGCCGCTGATCTGATTCATGGGTAACTCCAGAGAGAGCAATGGGGGTGAAGGGATAGGGCGCTACTGCAGGGCTTTTTCCAGTTGCACCAGGGCCACGCGGCTGCCGTCCGGGGCGCGGCGTTCGACGATGCCGACGGTCTGGTAGCCGAGGCGGGTGTAAAGCAGCAGGCCACCGGCATTGGCGTTGAAGCAGGACACCTTCATCAGCGGCGCCTTGTAGCGCTCGCGGGCGATCTGTTCCATCACCTCCACCAGGTACTGCGCCACGCCCTGGCTGCGCGCCCAGGGCGCCACCATCAGGTTGCCCAGGGCGCAGAACGCGTTGTGCTGCCATTGGTAGAAATTGGCGAAGCCGGCGACTTTTCCATCCAGCTCCACCACCGTGCTTTCACGCCGCTCGGCGATGGCTGCAGCGAGCTGGCCGACGTTCAGCGGCCAGATGGCCTTGGGGTAGCAGAAGAACAGTTCATCGACGGTCTGCGCGAAGCCGACCACGTCGCCGAGGTCGGTGGCCGTGGCCGGGCGGTGTTGCAGGTGTGCGTTCAAACCGGGTGGTCCTTGTTCAGCGCGGTGGATACTGTGAGAGCACCTGGGTGACGGTTTCGCGGATCGCGCGTTCGCGCTCGGCAGGCGTTGGCGGCTGGCTGCGCATCACCTGCTCACCGCTACCGCGCCACACCAGTTTGCCGTCCTTGGCGTCGTACAGGTCGATCTGCAGGGTCGCCACCTTGTAGTTCACGCGGCGCGTTTCGGTGAAGGCCGGGCCACCCCAGTAG
>CAMPIF010000519.1 GCA_946886245.1 Ectopseudomonas composti
GAGACGACTGCATGGATGCAGGAGGTAGGGCGACGCAGGATGCCAAAGCCGAGGGTTGGGGTGAGGGGAAGGCAGACCGCGTTGTGTCGGATAGCCCTCACCCCCGGCCCCTCTCCCGGGGGGAGAGGGGTGAAAATCATAGGAGTTTGTTATGAGCCGCACCCCTGACACCTGGATTCTCACCGCCCACTGCCCGAGCGTGCTCGGCACGGTGGATGCGGTGACGCGCTTTCTCTTCGAGCAGCGCTGCTATGTCACAGAGCACCACAGCTTCGATGATCGACTGTCGTCGCGCTTCTTCATTCGCGTCGAGTTCCGCCAGCCGCAGGATTTCGACGAGGCCGCCTTTCGCGCCGGTGTGGCCGAGCGTCTGGCACCCTTCGACATGCAGGTCGAGCTGACCCCGCCGGGTTACCGCGCCAAGGTGGTGCTGATGGTGTCCAAGGCCGACCACTGCCTCAATGACCTGCTCTATCGCCAGCGCATCGGTCAGCTGGCCATGGACGTGGTGGCGGTGGTGTCCAACCACCCCGATCTCGAACCCCTGGCGCGCTGGCACGGCATTGCCTATCACCATTTCCCGCTCGATCCGGCCGACAAGCCGGCGCAGGAGCGCAAGGTGCTGCAGGTGATCGAAGACACCGGTGCGGAGCTGGTTGTGCTCGCCCGCTACATGCAGGTGCTGTCGCCCGAGCTGTGTCGCAGGCTGGACGGCTGGGCGATCAACATCCACCACTCGCTGTTGCCGGGCTTCAAGGGCGCCAAGCCCTACCACCAGGCCTACCAGAAGGGCGTCAAGCTGGTCGGCGCCACGGCGCACTACATCAACAACGACCTCGACGAGGGGCCGATCATCGCCCAGGGCGTGGAGGCGGTTGATCACGCGCATTACCCGGAAGACCTCATCGCCAAGGGCCGCGATATCGAGTGCCTGACCCTGGCCCGCGCCGTCGGCTACCACATCGACCGCCGCGTGTTCCTCAACGCCAACCGTACGGTGGTGCTCAACGCCTGATCACGCAGCTACCAGGCTGTAGGGTGGGCTTCAGCCCACAGACTTTTTCGGTGGGCTGGAGCGGAACGCCGCCCGGCCCACCCTACGGTAACGGCGCCGCCCGTAGGGTGCGCCGTGCGCACCGGGAATCAACGCAAGAGCATCGGTGCGCATAGCGCACCCTACGGAACCCGCCCTGCCAGGTTTCACCGGCGGTTTCCGGCAACAGACGCAACAAGCTCCAGTGCAAGGCCGCGCGGCCAGTCGGTCGCGTCTTGTGTCCACAACAAGAAAGGAGAGTTACGCATGTCTGGTAATCGTGGTGTGGTTTATCTCGGTACGGGCAAGGTCGAAGTACAGAAGATCGACTACCCGAAAATGCAGGACCCGCGCGGCAAGAAGATCGAGCACGGGGTCATCCTGAAAGTCGTTTCCACCAATATCTGCGGCTCCGACCAGCACATGGTGCGCGGCCGTACCACCGCGCAGGTCGGCCTGGTGCTGGGCCATGAGATCACCGGCGAGGTGATCGAGAAGGGCCGCGATGTCGAGCGTTTGCAGATCGGCGATCTGGTTTCCGTGCCCTTCAACGTCGCTTGCGGCCGTTGCCGCTCCTGCAAGGAGCAGCACACCGGCGTGTGCCTGACCGTCAACCCGGCGCGTGCCGGCGGCGCCTACGGCTACGTCGACATGGGCGATTGGACCGGCGGCCAGGCCGAGTACGTGCTGGTGCCTTACGCCGACTTCAACCTGCTCAAGTTGCCGGATCGCGACAAGGCCATGGAGAAGATCCGCGACCTGACCTGCCTGTCCGACATCCTGCCCACCGGCTACCACGGTGCGGTCACTGCGGGCGTCGGCCCGGGCTCCACCGTTTACGTCGCGGGGGCCGGCCCGGTCGGTTTGGCCGCTGCCGCTTCGGCTCGCCTGCTCGGCGCCGCCGTGGTGATCGTCGGTGACGTCAACCCAACGCGCCTGGCGCATGCCAAGGCGCAGGGCTTCGAAATCGCCGACCTGTCCAAGGACACGCCGTTGCATGAGCAGATCGCCGATCTGCTGGGCGAGCCGGAAGTGGATTGCGCGGTCGATGCCGTTGGCTTCGAAGCGCGTGGCCACGGCCATGCCGGTGCCCAGCAGGAGGCGCCGGCCACGGTGCTCAACTCGCTGATGGGGGTCGTGCGCGTAGCCGGCAAGATCGGCATTCCCGGTCTCTACGTGACCGAGGACCCGGGCGCGGTGGATGCCGCGGCGAAGATCGGTAGCTTGAGCATTCGCTTCGGCCTCGGTTGGGCCAAATCGCACAGCTTCCATACCGGTCAGACCCCGGTGATGAAGTACAACCGCGCGCTGATGCAGGCGATCATGTGGGATCGCATCAACATCGCCGAAGTGGTCGGCGTGCAGGTCATCAGCCTGGACGATGCGCCGCGTGGCTACGGCGAGTTCGATGCCGGCGTGCCGAAGAAATTCGTCATCGATCCGCACAAGAGCTTCAGTGCGGCGTGACGGCGTGACCTGGGTTTAGTCCCAGGCCGCTACTTTTCACGGCAAAGGCGCAGTTGTTGGCGTCTTCTTTCGGGAGCCTGCGGGCTCCCTTTTTGTTTTGCATGAGGCCGTTCCGGGTTCACCTTTTTCGCGGCTGAAGCCGCTCCTACCGCGGCAGCGGTGGTTACAGCCCGTACTTCTTCACCTTGTCGAACAGCGTGGTCTTGGCCAGGCCCAGGGCTTGCGCCGCCTGGCTGAGGTTGCCGGCGTGGCGTTCCAGGGCGCCGGCCAGCAGGTTGCGCTCGAAGGCTTCCACCGCCTCGTTGAAGCCGAGACCGGTGTTGTCGGCCAGACCGCTTTTCTTGAACACCGGCAATCCGAGGGCGAAGCGTTCGGCGACGTTGCGCAGCTCACGCACATTGCCGGGCCAGTCGTGCGCCATCAGCGCGGCCAGGATGTGTCGATCCAGTTCTGGCACGCTCCGGTCGAAGCGCAATGCCGCCAGTTGCAGGAAGTGTTCGAACAGCAGGGCGATGTCCTCGCGCCGCTCGCGCAGCGGTGGCAGCTCCAGGGTCACCACGTTGAGGCGGTAATACAGGTCGCTGCGAAACTCGCCGCGCTTGCCCAGCTCGCCGAGATCCGCCTTGGTCGCGGCGATCACCCGGCAGTCGACCCTGATCGACTGGTTCGAGCCGAGGCGCTCCAGACTGTGCTCCTGCAGCACGCGCAGCAGCTTGATCTGCAGGTTGATCGGCATGCTCTCGATCTCATCGAGGAACAGGCTGCCGCCGTCGGACTGCTCGAAGCGGCCGATGC